>NZ_JBEZJL010000087.1:0-46343 GCF_040651755.1 Actinomadura sp. NPDC048394
GGGAGCGCCAGCGGAGCGTGAAACGCCCTGTCCGTCGTCACGGGGGGTTCCAGGGGGTCGTCCCCCTGGGCTATACCGCGCCGAGGGCTTCGGTCGGGGGGAGGCGGGCGGCGCGGATCGCCGGGTAGAGGCCGGCGATGGCGCCGATGAGGAGCGTGGCGAGCACGCCTCCCGCCATCGCCCAGAGCGGGACGACCGTCGGCCAGCCCTGCGCCACCGCGAACACGGCGGTGACCGCGACGCCCAGCGCGACGCCGCCGACCCCGCCGAGCCCCGCGAGCAGCTGCGACTCGGTGAGGAACTGCAGCCGGATCTGGCCGCGGGTCGCGCCGAGCGAGCGGCGCAGCCCGATCTCGGCGCGGCGCTCCAGCACGGAGATCACCATCGTGTTGGCGACGCCGACGCCGCCGACCAGGAGCGCGACGCCGCCGAGGCCGAGCAGCAGCGCGGTGAACGTCGCGTCGGCGGCGTTCTGCGCGGCGAGCGCGTCGGAGGGGCGGCTGACCTCGACCTCGGTCGGCGACTGCGGGTTGGCGGTCGCCGCGAGGAGGCTCTGCGCCTTCTCCACCGCGTCCTTGCGGGCGCGGGCGTAGACGGTGGTGGGGTGGCCGTCGAAGCCGAGGTGCGTCGCGGCGGCGTCCCAGCCGACGAGGGCGGCGCTGTCCAGCTCCGGGGCGAGCTGGTTCGGGTTCAGGATCCCGACGACGGTGAACCACTGCGCGCCGAGCCAGACCTGGACGCCGGGCGTGGACACGCCGAGCGCCTGCGCCGCGTCCGAGCCGATGACGACCGCGGGGTAGCGGGCCGTGCCGGCGTTCAGCCAGGTCCCCGCGGCCATGGTGAGGCCGATGGTGCGGGGCAGGTCCAGCCGGGCGGCGAGCACCGAGATGCCGCCGGTCTGGCCCTGCGGGATGTGGTCGTTGCGGTAGACGTCGGTGTCCTCCAGCTTGCCGGTGGCGGACGCCGACTCGACGTCGGGCATCCGCCCCACCATGCCGGTGGACTCCTCGGGCAGCTCGCTGTTGCCGCCGAACAGGTCCTTGCCGGGCGCCACCGTCAGCAGGTTCGTGCCGAGCCGGTCCAGGGTGGCCTGGAGCTGCGCGCGGCTGGACGTGGAGATGCCGACCACCGCGATCATGGCGGCGATGCCGATCGCGATCCCGAGGGCCGACAGGAACACGCGCAGCGGCCGGGCGCGGAGCCCGGCGGCGCCGACGCGCAGCACGTCGGGCGGGGAGAGGCGGGCCGGGGCGTCGCCGCCCCTGCGGTGCGGTGCGACGGGGGTCATCGGGCGGCCTCCAGTCCGGCGTCGTCGTGGACGATCCGCCCGTCGCGCATCCGCACCTGCCGGGGCAGCGACGCGGCGATGTCGCGGTCGTGGGTGATGACGACGACGGCGGTGCCGCCGCCCGCGAGCTCGCGCAGCAGGCCGAGGACGCCGGCGCCGGACGCCGAGTCCAGCGCGCCGGTCGGCTCGTCGGCGAGCAGGATCGCCGGTTCGCCGACGACGGCGCGGGCGATCGCGACCCGCTGCCGCTCGCCGCCGGACAGCTGGTGCGGCCGGTGGTCGAGGCGGTGCCCGAGGCCGACGCGTTCCAGCGCGAGCCGGGCCCGCCGGCGCCGCTGCGCGAGCGGCACGCCCCCGTACAGCAGGCCGTCGGCGACGTTGTCGAGCGCGGCGACCCCGGCCGCGAGGTGGAAGTGCTGGAAGACGAACCCGATGCGGCCCGCCCGCAGCGCCGACAGGCGGCGGTCGGTCATCGCGGACGCGTCCCGCCCCTCGACGAGCACGGTCCCGCTGCTCGGCCGGTCGAGCGTGCCGAGCAGGTGCAGCATCGTGGACTTCCCGGAGCCGGACGGTCCCGCGATCGCGACGAGCTCGCCCGCCCCCACGGTGACCGACACCCGGTCCAGCGCGGTGACGCCGCCGGGGTAGGTCTTGGTGACCTCGCGCAGTTCGACCACCGGCGTCACGAGGGGACCCCCACCTTCATGCCCTCGGCCAGCCCGGATCCGGAGACCTCGACCTTCCCGCCGGCGAACACGCCGGTCTCGACGGGGACCGTCCGGACCGCGCCGTTCTGGACGACCTGCACCGCGTAGCCGCCGTCGCCCTGCGCGAGGAGCGCGGCGACGGGCACGGCGAGGACGCCGGGGTGCCGGCCGGCGATCAGGTTCACGCTGACGGGCGCCTTGTCGTAGCCGCCGAGCGACTGCCGCCCGGTGACGGCGATGGTGAGGTGGATGGTGGCCGGGTCGTCGCCGTGCCCCTGCTCGGCGACCTTCCCGACGGAGGTGATGGTGCCCTGCGCGGTCCGGTCGTCGGGCAGGACGATCTCGACCTTGGCGCCCGTCTTGGCGAGCCGCTGGTACTGGACGTCGAGGTCGACGCCGACGACGCGGGTCGTGCCGGTGTAGGTGAGGACGGGCCCGCCGAGCTTGTCGCCGACCTGCGCCTTGTGGTCGGCGACGCGGATCCGGCCGGACGCGATCACCACGGACCCCGGGGCGACCTTCCCGGTCTCGTCGACGCCGAGGTCGTCCTGCCAGCGCTTGACGGCGTCCGCGGTGGCGGAGCTGTAGGTCTTGTCGACGGTGAACCCGGTGTAGCCGAGCGCGGCGAGGTTCTGCTCGAACTGCAGGACGTCGGCGCCCTTCGTCCCGTCGGAGAGGGTCCGGTAGAGGGGCAGCTTCCCGTACAGCAGCGGCACGGGCTCGTTGTCGACCTTGTACACCGTCCGCCCGCGCGTGACCACGGCCCCTTCCCCGGCGAGCCAGGTCAGCGTGCCGCGCCCCTGGGCGGACACGGTGCGGGACGAGCCGTAGCCGAGGGTCCCGTCCACCTTCTGGGTCTCCACGAGCGTGGTGCGCTCGACCGCCGCCGTCGCGGGCGGCAGCGCGCCGTGCCGGGCGGACGGGCCGTCGCCGCCGCCCAGCCCGGCGGCGGCCAGCCCGGCGCCGCCGACCACCACGACGCCCGCCGCGCCGAGCGCGGCCGTGCGCCTGCGGCTCATTTCCCGCCCCCGCTGGAGAACCGCGCGCCCTTGCCGCCGCCCGGCTGGTACTTCTTGCACGCGTCGTCGGCGGCCTTGAAGGTCTGGCTCTGCGGGTCGATCCCGGTGCCCGGGCCGGCCTTCAGCTGCATGCCGCCGTCGGGGTTCGGGTCCGGGAACTCGGTGATGCCGTGGTCGCGCATGCACTTGGAGTAGGCGCGCATCTTGGCCAGGTCCGCCGCCGAGGGCTTCTGCGGCTTCCCGCCGTTCGGCATGAGGTGCGCGCACTTCTTCTGCGCCGCCTCGATCTTGGGATCGCCGCGCATCGGCCCGTCCCCGGACGAGGGCCGCGCGCTCGACCTGATCTCGACCCGGCCGTCCTTCGGGTCCTGCATGTCGACGCCGTTGTCGCGCATGCACTGCGCGAACTTGCGCATCTTCGCCTCGTCGCCCGCCTTCGTGGACGCGCCGGTCCCGCCGCCGTTCCCGCCGCCGCAGCCCTGGAGCCCCAGGGCGAGGGCGGGCAGCAGGGCCAGCATCGCGAGCTTGTTCCGTCTCATCGGTCGGTCTCCTCCGGGCCGCCGGGCGGACGCCGGCGGCGACCGCAAGTCCAGCGGCCGGCGGGTAACCCCGCCGTAACCGGAACTCGTTATGCCGGCGTTACGCCCGATGGCGGAGGCTGGGCGCCGGACAGGTCACGGGCTAGGCGGAGGACGGCACGGTGCGCGTATTGGTCGCCGAGGACGAGCGGATGCTCGCCGACTCGATCGCCGAGGGCCTGCGGGCGGAGGCGCTGGCGGTGGACGTGGTGTACGACGGGGACGCGGCGCTGGAGCGGCTCGGCGTCAACGACTACGACGTCCTGGTCCTGGACCGGGACCTGCCGGTGGTGCACGGCGACGACGTGTGCCGCGCGGTGGTGGACTCGGGGGCGCTGGTGCGGGTGCTGATGCTGACGGCCGCCGCGGCGGTCCCGGCGCGCGTCGACGGCCTGCGGATCGGCGCCGACGACTACCTGACGAAGCCGTTCGCGTTCGAGGAGCTCGTCGCGCGGATCCTGGCGCTCGGCCGGCGGGCCCGCCCGGCGGCGCCGCCCGCGCTGGAACGCGCGGGCATCCGGCTGGACCCGTCCCGCCAGGAGGTCGTGCGGGACGGCCGGTACGTGCGGCTGGCGCGCAAGGAGTTCGGCCTGCTCGCCGAGCTGATGCGCGCCGACGGGACGATCGTGTCGGCGGAGCGGCTGCTGGAGAAGGTGTGGGACGAGCACACCGACCCGTTCACCAACACGGTGCGGGTGACGCTGATGAAGCTGCGCCGCAAGCTCGGCGAGCCGCAGGTCATCGAGACCGTGCCGGGAGCGGGGTACCGGATCCCGTGAAGCGTCTCGCCGAACGCGTCCGCCCCACGATCCGGATGCGCCTCACCCTGCTCTACACCGGCCTGTTCCTCGGCGCCGGGATCGTCCTGCTCGGGCTGACGTACCTGCTCGTGCAGAACAACCTGGCGCAGCGGAGCGCCCCGGCGGAGATCAGCGGTACGGGGCCGAGCGGCGCCACCGACCGGGTGTTCACCGAGGGGCCCGCCGGCGCCGCCGGCCCCGACGCGGGCAAGCCGATGACGCCGAACCAGCTCCAGGGGGTGCTGGTGAGGGCGAAGCGCGACTACAAGGACGACACGCTGAACGCGCTGCTGACGCAGGGCGGGATCGCGCTCGGCCTGGTCGGCGCGGCCGGGCTCGGGTTCGGCTGGCTGCTGGCGGACCGGGCGCTGCGGCCCGTCCACCAGATCACCGAGACGGCGGGGCGGGTGGCGCGCAGCCACGACCTGACCGAGCGGATCGGCTACGAGGGCCCCCGCGACGACGTCAAGGAGCTGGCGGACGCGTTCGACACGATGCTCGGCCGCCTCGCCCGCGCGTTCGACGGGCAGCGCCGGTTCGTCGCGAACGCCTCGCACGAGCTGCGCACCCCGCTCGCCATCAACCGGACGCTGGTGGACGTGGCGGTCCGCCGCCCGGACGCCACCGACGACGTCAAGCGGCTCGGCGAGTCGCTCCTGGTCGTCAACACCCGGCACGAACGGCTGATCGACGGGCTGCTCACGCTCGCCGGGACGGAGAACACCGTGGCCGGCACGGACCCGCTGGACCTCGCGGACGTCGCCGGGCACGTGCTGCAGCAGGCGGCGGCCGAGGCCCGCGGGCGCGGCGTCACCGCGGACCGGCGCCTCGGCCCCGCGCCCACGTCCGGCGATCCGGTGCTGGTGGAGCGGCTCGTGCAGAACCTCGTGGAGAACGCGATCCGCCACAACCGGGACGGCGGCGGGCTGTGGGTGTCGACGCGCGGCCGGGACGGCTGGGCGGAGGTGCAGGTCGCCAACACCGGGCCCGCGGTGCCGGGCTACGAGATCGAGACGATCTTCGAGCCGTTCCGCCGGCTGGGCAACGACCGGGTGCGCTCGGACCGCGGGTCGGGGCTCGGGCTGTCGATCGTCCGCGCGATCGCGGGCGCGCACGGCGGGACCGTGACGGCCGAGCCGCGTCCCGGCGGGGGCCTTGTCGTCACCGCGCGGCTGCCGTCGCGCGTCCCGGCGCCGTTGTCCGCGCCCCCCGGCGGCCGGCCGGTCCACGGGGGCGGTCCCGCCCGCGGGGACGAGGCGGTGTCTCACTCGCGGGAGTGAGGCGCGCGGCGGTCCCGGTCCCCGACACTGGCGGCATGCCCGACGCGCGGACCGCCGACCGGGCGGTGGCCGCCGCCGTCACCGCCGCGACCGTGGCGCCGGCGCTGTGGGCGGCGCGGCCGTGGTGGGTGGTGGCGCTGGCGCTGCTGGCGTCCGTCCCGGTGCTGTGGCGGCGCCGTGCCCCGCTGCGCGTCGGCCTGGTCGTGGGCCTCGCGATGACCGCGCTGGTCGTGTGGCAGAAGCCGCTGCTGCTGCCGTGGGGGCCGCTGGTGGCGGTCTACACGATCGCGGCGCTGAGCCGGCCGCTGCTGCGGCTGCTGTCGGTGCCGCTGCTGGCCGCCACCGTGTACGTCTCGATCGTGCTGCCCGGCGAGGACTCCGACGTGTACCCGCTGCTCGGCACCGCCTTCACCGCCGCGTTCGCGCTCGGCATGGCCGAGCAGGCGCGCCGCGCGCAGGCGGCCGAGCACGCCGAGCGGACGCTCCGGCTGGAGCAGGAGCGGGCGGCGGCCGCCGCCGGGGAGCGGGCCCGCATCGCCCGCGACATGCACGACGTCCTCACCCATTCCGTGGGGCTGATGGTGGTGCAGGCCGAGGCGGCGCCGCTCGCCGGCCCGGACCGGGCGGACGAGGCGTTCGGGCGGATCGCCGACACCGGACGCGGCGCGCTCACCCAGCTGCGCGCCATCCTCGACGCGCTGCGCGACGACACCGCGCCCGACGATACGGCGCCCGGCGGCGCGCAGCCGGGCCTCGCGACGCTGCCCGACCTCGTGCGCGGCTGCGGGCTGCCGGCCGCGCTGACCGTGGACGGCGAGCCGCGCCCGGTCGCGCCGGACGCCGCCGTCGCCGCGTACCGGATCGTGCAGGAGGCGCTCACCAACGTCCGCAAGCACGCCGGACCGGTGGCCGCGGTGACCGTGGCGGTGCGCTGGCGGGACGTGCTGGAGATCGAGGTCGCCGACGACGGGCGGGGCGGTGCGCCCGCCGCGTCCGGGCACGGGCTCACCGGGATGCGCGAGCGCGCGGCGGCCTGCGGCGGGACGGTGCGCGCCGGGCCCGGCCCGCGCGGGTTCACGGTCCTGGCGCGGCTTCCGGTTGAATGAGCCCGTGACCGACGACCCGGCCCTGCGCGTCCTCGTCGCCGACGACCAGGACCTCTTCCGCGCCGCGTTCACGATGATCCTGGACGCGCAGCCGGACATGGCGGTCGTCGGGGAGGCGGCGGACGGGGCCGCCGCGGTCCGCGCCGCCGCGGAGCTGCGGCCCGACGTCGTCGTGATGGACGTGCGGATGCCGGTGATGAACGGGATCGAGGCGACGGAGCGGATCTGCGCGACGCTGCCCGCCAAGGTGCTCGTGCTGACGATGTTCGACTCCGACGAGCACGTCTACGACGCGCTGCGGGCGGGCGCGGGCGGGTTCCTGCTGAAGGACATCCGGCGCGACGAGCTGGCGGACGCCGTCCGGGTCGTCGCCGCCGGGGACGCGCTGCTCGCGCCCGCGGTGACGCGGCGGCTGGTCGAGGACCTGGTGCGGCGGCCCGGGCACGGCGTCGTCCCGCGGCTCGCGGCGCGGCTCGCCGGGCTGACCGACCGGGAGGCCGCGACGCTGCGGCAGGTGGCGCGGGGCCGGTCCAACGCGGAGATCGCCGAGGCGATGGTCGTCAGCGAGCACACCGTCAAGACGCACGTCAGCCACGTGCTCGGCAAGCTCGGGCTGCGGGACCGGGTGCAGGCGGTCGTGTTCGCCTACGAGTCCGGGCTGGTCGTCCCGGGCGACCCCGCGGACTGATCCCCGGCGGGAGTGAGGCGCGGTTTCGCTCGTCCCGGCGACGCGGTGGAGGGCCCGCGCGGCCGAGGCTCGGACCCATGACCGTCATCGTCTCGACGCTGCTGTCGTCCGTCCTGCTGCTGCTCGGCACCGGCCTGCATCCCGTGGCCTGGCTCACCTGGCTCGGCCCGCTGCCCGTCCTGTGGCTCGCGCCCAGAGCCGGCGGGCGGGCCGCGTTCGCCGCCGCGTCCCTCGCCTGGCTCGCCGGGCAGAGCCGGATGTGGCCCTACTACCTCGGCACCCTGGAGATGCCGCCGCCCGCGGCGGCCGGGATCATTATCGGCACCGCGCTGGTGTTCGGCCTGCTCGCGCTCGCCTTCCGGCGGCTGCTGCTGCGCGGATTCCCGATGGTCGCGGCGCTGACCGTCCCGGCGGGCTGGGCGGCGCTGGAGTACGCGCTGTCGGTCGCGGCGCCGCACGGCGCTTGGCTGAGCCTGGCCTACACGCAGGCGGACGTCCCGCCGGTCGTGCAGACCGCGTCGCTGACCGGCCCGTGGGGCATCACCTTCCTCGTCATGGGCGTCCCCGCCGCGCTGGCGGCGGCGGCCGCGCCCCGCGCCGCGCGGCGGTGGCGGGTGCTGCTCGCCGGCGCGCTCGTCCTCGCCCTTCCGCTGGCGTACGGCGGCTGGCGGCTCCGGCAGCCCCACGATGCGTCGCGGTCGACCGTCGCGCTGCTCGACACCGACCGTCCGGACGACACGGTCGACGTCGCGACGCCGCAGGGCCGTGACCTGCTGCGCCGCTACGTCGCCGCGATCCGCGCGACGGCGCCCGCCGGCACGCTCGTCCTGCCGGAGAAGACGTTCGCCGCGAACGGGACGACGCTTGCCGCCCTCACCGGGCCGCTGGCGCGGCTGGCCGCCGAACGCCACGAGGACATCGTCGCCGGGCTCGTCCTGACCACCGGCGGGAAGGCGCGCAACGCCGCGCTCGGGATCCGCGCGGACGGCGGCGCGCCCGTCCTCTACTTCAAGCACCACATGATCCCCGGGCTCGAGGACGACCTGACCCCGGGCACCGAGCTCGCGTTCCTCTCCCCCGGCCGCGGCCTCGCCATCTGCAAGGACCTGGACTTCCCGGGCCTCGTCCGCGCCTACCGGGCCCGCGGCGCGACGGTGCTGTACGCGCCCGCCTGGGACTTCACCGGCGACGGCCGGCTGCACGGGCGGATGGCGCTCGTCCGCGGCGTCGAGAGCGGGCTGACGGTCGCGCGGGCGGCCCGCGCGGGGACGCTCGTCGTCAGCGACCCCTACGGCCGGGTGCTCGCCGAACGCGCCACCGGCGGACCCGGGTTCGCGTCCGTCACCGCGGCGCTCCCCGCGCACGGCGTCCGGACCGTCTACTCCCGGTTCGGTGACTGGTTCGCCTGGCTCTGCGTGCTGCTGCTCGTCGCCGGGTCGTCCGGAACGAGCCTCATATATCGCAGGTGCGCGGCGGACGCGGCGACCGCGACCGCCGACCCGATCACGGCGTAACCCGCCAGCACGCCGAGGGCCTGCGCCGTCGCGTGGCCGGAGAAGTAGACGGTGTTGCGCACGGCGGTGGTCCCCGCGCCCGTCGGCAGCCAGTCCCCGATGGCCCGCCAGAACGTCGGCAGCAGGGTCATCGGGTAGGCGCCGCCCGCGCTCGGGTTGCCGAGCACGACGAACACCAGGATCGCCAGCCCGATGCCGATCATTCCGAGCAGGATCTGGAACGCGACGGTCGTCGCGGCGGCGGCCATGACGACCAGCGCGCCGATGCCCCACAGCGCCCAGAAATGCCCGTTCAGGGCGCCGAGGACCGGCCCGGCGATGATCGCGCCGCCGAGCCCGGACACGATCGCGTACAGCGCGAGCGAGCCCAGCCGGATGACGGTGCGGCGCAGGTTCGCCGGGCGCGCGCCACCGGCCACGCCGAGGATCGCCGCCGCCAGGTAGCCGCCCACGATCCAGCCGATGACCAGGTAGAACGACGACAGGCCGCGGCCGTCCCCGGCGGCCGGGGGCCGGATGTCGACGGTCCGGACCTGCCGGTGCCGGGACTGCTCGATCCCGGCCGCGATCTGCTGGGTGGTGCTGGAGACGGCGGGGCCGCTCGCGGACGCCACCAGCAGCGTGTCGGCGCCGCCGGCGTTGACGATGATCGCCGCGTCGACCGTCCGATCGAGGATCAGCTGCCGGGCCCGCTGCTCGCTCGGCGCGGTGCGCGCCTTGAGCGGCGCGTCCTTCAGCGCGTTCAGCTGCGCGGCGACCTGCCCCGCCGCCTGCCCGGGCGCGACGACCGCGACCGGGATGCGGTGCGGGGTCGGCGAGTGGAACGCGCCGATGTAGGACAGAATGAACGCCAGCTGCAGGATCAGCACGCCCGCGACCAGGGTGAAGGAGCGCAGCGTCACCGCGTCGCGCAGTTCCCCGGCGAAGCCGCGGTCGGGCGCGGCTCCACCTCGGCCGGTCGCGGGTGTGCTCATGCCGGAGGGGTACCCGCTGAGCGGGCGCTACTCCCCGGGGAAGCGCGCCACCCAGCGCCGCTGCCAGGGCGTTTCGACCGCTTTGCGGTGATAGTTCTGGCGCGTCCAGGCGACGGCGCGGTCCGCCGGCACCCCGGACAGCACGGCCAGGCAGGCGATCACCGTGCCGGTGCGGCCGACTCCGCCGCCGCAGGCGACCTCGACCCGCTCCCCGGCGGCGGCCCGCGCGTGCAGGTCCCGGATCAGCGCGACGGCGCCCTCCCGGTCGCGGGGCAGCAGGAAGTCCGGCCAGTCGATCCAGGCGTGCGGCCAGGCCAGCGCGGCGTCGTGCCGGGTACGGAGCCGGCCCGAGCCGAGGTACAGGCCGTACTCGGGCGCGGCGCCGCCCGGCGCGGGGCGCCGCAGCCCCCGGCCCCTGACGAGCAGGCCGCCCGGCAGTTCGGTCGCGTCTTCGAGGCGTGTGCTCACCATCGTCCCATCCTGGCGCGTCGACACCGCACCGCGCCCGGCCCTCCGCTTTGAGCGGACGATCTCCGCTTCAAGCGGACGCGCGCGGGGTAGCGTCGGGGAAATGACCAGTGCGGAACTGCTCACCGACGCCTTCGACCGGATCCAGGAGGTCGTCCGGGACGCCGTCGACGGCCTCACCCCGGACCAGCTCGCCCTCCGCCCCGACGCCGAGGCCAACTCCATCGCCTGGCTCGTCTGGCACCTCACCCGCGTCCAGGACGACCACGTCGCCGACGCCGCCGGATCCGAGCAGGTGTGGACCTCCGGCGGCTGGGCGGACCGGTTCGCGCTGCCGCTCGCGACGGCCGAGACCGGCTACGGCCACGACCCCGCGCAGGTCGCGGCCGTCCGCGTCGGCTCCGCGGACCTGCTCACCGGCTACCACGACGCGGTGCACGACCGGACCGTCGAGTACGTCGGCACGCTCACCGACAAGGACCTCGAACGGGTCGTCGACACGGCCTGGGACCCGCCCGTGACGCTCGCGGTGCGGCTGATCAGCGTGATCTCCGACGACCTCCAGCACGCCGGGCAGGCCGCCTACGTCCGCGGCCTGATCGAGCGCGCCTGAGACGCGCGGGCGGCGCCGCCACGAATCCGCCGGCGCCGCCACGATGCGCGGGCGGCACCGAAACGCGCGGGCGGCGCCCCCCTGCCGGGGAGCGCCGCCACGGCGCGTCGTCCGCGGGCCGTCAGCCGGTGGCGACGGTGCGGTCCAGGGCGCTGCCCTTCACCCACTTCTTCCAGGACATCTGGTAGAAGCCCCAGCCGTTGTCCGGCTCCAGCTTGCGGTCGGTGCCGGTGATGATCACCGGGTCGCCGCGGTAGGAGAAGTGGTAGAACCAGCGGGCGGCGGCGGGCGGGGAGTTCACGCAGCCGTGGCTGACGTTCTGGTGGCCCTGCGCCCACACCGTCGAGGCCATCGAGTGGATGTACTCGCCGCTGTTGGAGATCCGCACCGCGAACGGGATGACCTCCTTGTAGCCGCCCGGCTCGTCCGGCTTCACGCCCATCCACTCCGACGTCATGATCGCCGGATTCTCCTTGCCCATGGTCAGGTGGATGCCGCTGGTGGTGGCGTAGGTGTCGACCCCGTTGACCACGCGGCCGCCGCGCCCCGCGCTGATCGGCCAGCTCTTCACCTTCTTGCCGTTCTTGGTGACGGTCAGATGGTGGGTCTTGGTGCTCGCCTTGATGATGTGCGCGTCGCCGATGCTGAACCTGCGGCTGAAGTCGCTCGTCCCGTAGGTCTTCTTGCCCGACTTCACGCCGGCCAGCTTCGCGGTGAAGGTGACCTTCTGGTTCGGCTCCCAGTAGTGGCCGTTCTCCGTGCGGAAGATCACCTGCGTGTCGCCGACCCAGCGCCAGGCGCCGGTGGCGGGCTTGGTGGACTTGACCTCCAGCGCGCGCTCGACGGCCTTCTTGTCGCCGACCGCGCGGTTGAAGGTGACGATGATCGGCATCCCGACGCCGACCTTCTCGCCCTTGGTCGGCGAGACGTCGGAGATGTCCAGCTCGTTGGCCGCCTTCAGCGTCGTGAAGGTGGAGTTGACGGTCGCCGACTTGCCCTTCGGGCTGACGGCGACCGCGGACACCTGGTACTTCGCGCCGGGCACCAGCGTGCGCGACTTCCAGCTCTTCTTGTCGGCCGCCATCGCGCCGTCCACCGGCTTGCCCTTGCGGGTGACGGTGACCTGCTGCAGCGTGCCGCCCGCCGCGGTGACGGTGACGCCGTCCTCGGGCGCGGCCTTCCCGTTGCCGTTGCCCGGGTTGATCGTCACCTGCGGCACGGCGGAGTCGCCCTTCTCCCCGACCGCGACGCCGTGCTCCTTCTCGCCGCCCGAGCAGGCGGTCGTGAGGAGCAGTACGGCCCCCGCCATCCCCGCACCGGCCCGGACACCCGCGGACACCCTCCGCTGCACCTCAAACCTCCAGAACCCCGCCGTCTATCCCAGTGACATTAGCGACAAAATCCGGCGATCACGCCATGACCCGGGGTTTTGGCGGCAGTCCGAGATCAAAGCGTTGCAAGCGGACACGGTCCGTAGCGCGGTCAGCCAAGGGCGCTGCCCTCCTTCCACTTCGCGAACGGCAGCTGCCAGAAGCTCCAGCCGTTGTTCCACTCGACCTCACGGTCGGTGCCCGTGAGGTTCAGCACATCGCCGCGCTGGGCGATGCCGTAGAACCATTGGGCGTCGGACGGGCTGACGTTCAGGCAGCCGTGGCTGACGTTCGCCGACCCCTGCGACCCCACCGACCAGGGCGCCGAGTGGACGTACTCGCCGCTGTCGGAGAAGCGCACCGCGAAGTCGACGACCTGCTGGTAGTAGCCGGGGTCGCCGGGCTGCCGGCCGGGCGAGGTCATCGTGACCGGGTTGCCCTTGTCCATCAGCAGGTGGACGCCGCTGGTGGTGGTGAACTCCCGCGTCTCGCCGTTGCCGGCGCTGAACGGGATCGTCCGCAGCTTCCGGCCGTCCCGCGTCACCGTCATGTGGTGGCCGCCGATGTCGCCGGTGGTGACCTGCGCGGCGCCGATGGTGATCGTCTCGGCGGCGTCGGCGGCCCCGTAGACGCCGCCTCCGGCGTTCACGCCCGCGAGGTCCGCGCGGAACCGGACGGTCTGGTGCGGCTGCCAGTACGTCTTCGTCCGGTAGACGACCTGGTCGGACCCGATCCAGCGCCAGGCGCCCTCGACCGGCTTGTCGGCGCTGACGTGCAGGGCCTTCTCCACCGCGGCCTTGTCGGCGACCGGGCGGTTGAAGTGCAGGATGATCGGCATGCCGACGCCGACCTTCTCCCCGGGCAGGTTCGGCGTGACGTCGCTGATCGACAACGTCTGGGCGGGCGTCAGCACGGTGAACACGCTGGTCACGGTGCGGAGCTTGCCTCCGCTCTTCGCCTGCGCGCTGACGGTGTAGGACGCGCCGGGCGTCATCGTCCGGGTGGAGTGCCAGGTCTTGCGGTTCCCGGCGAGCTCGCCGGTGACGGCCGAGCCCTTGTTCCCCTGCACGGTGACCTTCGCCAGCTTCCCGCCGGACGCCGTCACCTTGATCACCGCGTCCGGCGCGACCCGCTGCGTCCCGCTCGCCGGCGTGATCGTCACCGTGGTGTCGGACTCGCCCGCCGACAGCACCCCCGTGCCGCCGATGCCGCATCCGGCCGCGAGCAGCGCGACCGCGCCCGCTCCCCCGAACGCCGCCACTGCCGGCCGCCCCTTGATCGCCACGAATCTCCCCCAGTCCCAAGACTCACCCGTCTTCGGTGAATGCCTATGCAAAGGGAGATGGCCCGACGGCCGGAAAAGTTCGCGCCTGGATCAGGGAATCGCAGCTCAGAGCATGCCGGAGCGGCCTGGAGCGGGACGGGGCGCCGGTCAGGCCGCGGCGGCGGGCTCGCGGTTCACGTGCCGCAGCAGCCGCTTGAAGCCCAGCACGGAGACGCCGACGCCCAGCGCGCCGAGCCCGGCGACCATGCTGGTGCGCAGCCACAGATACGTGCCGAGCGACTCGTTGAACAGCATCCAGAGGCTGAGCGCGACGTTGACGAACAGCACCATCGACCACAGCAGCGAGATGCGCAGGAAGAACTGGTGCACCTTGTCGTGCCGGAAGAACGCCTCGGGGATCGGCACCATGTCGCGGGCGAGCTTCATCGCCAGCGGCCGCCCGAGCGGGACGGAGGCGAGGAAGGCCATGCTCACCATCAGCGTGCCGAGCGTCGGCTGGAGGAAGTAGACGACGGCGCTGTGCGTGGCCGCCGCGAGGGCCGCCCGCACGGTCACGCCGACCGCGGCCAGCAGCAGCATCCCGGAGACGGGATGCCCGCGCAGGTAGCGGAAGATGATGCCGCCGTACACCCAGGCGACCGCCGCGGCGAGCGCGCCGTTCAGTCCCAGCAGCGCCAGTGCGGCGTAGAACACCGCCACGGGCGCGACCACCCCCTCGGCGAAGCGCGGCAGCGCGTGCAGCAGCAGCGCCCGGATCCGCGGCAGTTCGAAGTGGTGCCCGCCGCCCTCGGCGACCACGGCGACGGCCGTGGCGCCGGAGGGCCCGGCCGCCAGGACGGCCGGCGTTGTCGCTGGTGGTTCCATCGAGTGCTGCGCTCCCCGATCGGTTTGCATGGACTGATGCATGGCCTGGGACGGCGTCACGATTCGCACCACCGTACGTGATGATCCGCGCGCATCTTCCCGTTTTGACGAACCTGAGGGCGTCCGTGTTCCGACCGTCCGCCGGATTGCTGTCTCATCTGCGACTTCCCGCCAGAGCGCGATCTATTGAGCCGTTTTGTCTGTTAGTTCGGATTTATCCGGCTCTTGGTGCGGGCCGTAGACCGAAGCGGCCGGAAGCGGTCACGCCTCCGGGGCGGCGGGCTGGGCCTCGCGGGCGGCCGCGTAGATCGCGCGCAGCGTCACAGCCACCGACGGCCGCCGCACGCTCGCCCGCCGCGTCACCGCGTACACCTCCCTGGCCAGCGTGCACTCGGGGATCCGCCGCACCGCCACGCCCTGGTCGCCGGCGGCCAGCGCGAGCGCGGGCACGGCGGTGATGCCGATCCCCCGCGCCACCAGGCTGAGGATCGTGTGCAGCCCTTCGAACTCCCAGGGGACGGGCCGGGCGCCGCCGACGGTGTCCAGCAGCCGCTCGACCGCCTGCCGGGACGGCTCGCCCGGCGGCGCCGCCATCCACGGCTCCTCCCGCAGCTGCTGCAGGTCCACGGGGCGGTCCGGGTCCGACATCCGGTGCCCGTCCGGGACGACCAGGACGAGCGGGTCGCGGCGCAGGTGGAAGAACTCCAGCACCGCCGGGGACTGGTCGGGGACCTTGCCCGTCCAGTCGTCGATCAGCGCGATGTCGACCTCGCCGTTCTGCACCTGGCGGATGCCGTCGCCCGGGCGGGTCTGCCGCAGCACGAAGGTCAGGCCGGGGTGGGCGCCCAGGCTGTGCGCCAGCGCGGGCGCGAAGGCGACGGCCGCCGTCGGGAAGGCCGTGACGACCACCCGGCCCGTGGGGGTGTCGGCCTGCGCGGACAGCTCCGCCTCCGCGGTCTCCACCAGGCTCAGGATCTCCTCGGCGCGGGCGGCGAGGCGCCGTCCGGCGTCGGTCAGCTCCGCGCTGCGGGCCGTCCGGTCCAGCAGCGGGACGTGCGCCTCCCGTTCGAGCGCGGCCAGCTGCTGCGAGACGGCCGACGGCGTGTAGCCGAGGGCGGCGGCGGTCGCGGCGATGCTGCCGCGGCGGGCGAACTCGGCGAGCAGCCGCAGGCGGCGCACTTCCAGCATCAGTCCAGCTTACGGTCACCATCGCCGAGACTCGCTTGTGATGATGCTGAATGCGGGAAAGCATGAAGCGAGCCCGGCCGGGTCACTCAGGGGGATCCTTCCGCCACCCACCGTTATATCGTCATGCCTTTGGAGCGTCGATGCATGCTCAGAACCCGCCCGCGCACGATCACCCGGCCGGCCGCCCGTCCAGTCCCTCCGATCCCTCCGATCCCTCCGGTCCCTCCTCGGTCGCGTGCGGCCCGGCCCGGCCGGTGTCGTTCGCGCCGCGCGCCGTCCCGCTGTCGCCGACGCTCGCGGTGAACGAGGCGCTCGCCCGCAAGCGCCGCGAGGGCGTGCGGGTCCTGCCGCTCGGCTTCGGCGAGGCCGGGATCCCGATCCATCCCGCGCTGACCCGCGAGCTCGCCGCCGCCGCGGCGCGCGGCGGCTACGGCCCGGTCGCCGGGTCGGCGGCCCTCCGCGCGGCGGCGGCCGGGTACTGGGCGCGGCGGGGGCTGCCCACCGATCCGTCCGGCGTGGTCTGCGGCCCCGGCAGCAAACCGCTGCTGTTCGCGTTGCTGATGGCGATCGGCGGTGACGCGGTGCTGCCCGCGCCGAGCTGGGTGAGCTACGCGGCGCAGGCGCCGCTGGCCGGAGTGCGGCCGATCCGGGTGGCGACCCCGCCGGGCGAGGGCGGGGTGCCGAGCCCGGCGCTGCTCGCCGACGCGGTGGTGCGCGCGCGGGCCGCCGGACGGACCGTCCGGGCCGTGATCGTGACGCTGCCGGACAACCCGACCGGCACGCTCGCCTCCGAGCGGACCGTCCGGCGGCTCTGCGCGGTCGCGCGCGACCTCGACCTCGTGATCGTCTCCGACGAGATCTACCGCGACCTGGTGCACGACCGGGACCGCGCGGTGCCGAGCCCCGCCCGGTTCGCGCCGGAGCGGACCGTCGTGACGACCGCGCTGAGCAAGAGCCTGGCGGCCGGCGGCTGGCGGATCGGGGTGGCACGGCTGCCGGACGGCCCGTTCGGCGCCGCGCTGCGCTCCGCCGTGCTCGGGATCGCCAGCGAGATCTGGTCCAGCGCGTCCGCGCCGGTGCAGCACGCCGCCGCGTTCGCGTTCGCCGAGCCGCCCGAGCTGGTCGAGCACGTCGACCGCAGCCGCCGGCTGCACGCGGCGGTCACCCGGGCGGTCGCGGCCCGGTTCGCCGCCGCGGGCGCGCGGGTGCCGGCCCCGCAGGGCGCCTTCTACGTCTACCCCGACCTCGGCCCGCTCCGGGACGCGCTGCGCTCCGGGCACGGGGTGCGGACGTCCGCGGACCTGTCCGGGCTGCTGCTGGAGCGCTACGGGGTGGGGGTGCTGCCCGGCAGCTCGTTCGGCGAGCCGGACGAGGCGCTGCGCCTGCGGGTCGCGCCGAGCCTGCTGTACGGGGAGACCGACGAGCAGCGGCTCGCCGCGCTCGCCTCCCCCGACCCGGCGTCGCTGCCCTGGATCGCCGCCGGCCTGGACCGCCTCTCCGAGGTGCTCGCCGATCTCCGGGAGAGCGCGCGGGCCGGGCAGGCCGCGCTCGCCTGACACGCTCCGCATCCGCCTCGCGGGAAGGGCGCGGCCGCAAAGGAGAGGGCCGCGCGGGAACACGGCGCGGGAACGCGGCGGCGGGATGGCCAGGCTCGGCCATCCCGCCGCCGCTTTCCCCGTGAATGGCGGAGGGTAAGGGAGTCGAACCCCTTCGAGTTTCACCTCGACGTCAGTTTTCGAAACTGCTGCCTTACCGTTCGGCCAACCCTCCTCGCGCGGGCGGGGGAGCGCCCGGCGGCGGCCGTGCCGCGTGGACCGGCAGGGAGTCGAACCCTGGTCGCTTCCTTGCAAGAGAAGCGTGCTTCCGTTGCACCACAGGCCCATCGAGCGTGCTCAGCAGGGGCGGTAGGAGTCGAACCCACTTTCCGCCGGTTTTGGAGACCGGCCGCCTATCCGGTGGCTCGCCCCTTCGTTTCCGTCCGACATGTTCGATGATGCGCCTTTTCCCATCGGGGCCGCAAAGCATTTATCGGCGAACGGCGGCCGGCGGGCGCGCGCGCACCCGGGCGCGGTAAGTGGCGGCACGGGCACGGAGAGAAACGATCAATATGCGCCCGTACGGCACGTATAAGCGTGGTGTAAGGTCCAACGACGCACGGGGCGAACACCGCGAACCCGCCCGTTGGCACTGGCAGGCACGCCGGACTTCCTGCAGGGCGCACCCGTGGTGAAACCCAGGACAAGCGTGACGTCACGTTATGTGATGAAAGAAGAAGGCGAGGGGGCCCGCCATGAGGCACGCACGGGACGGGGCTGCCGCCGCGATGAGCGCGGCCTCGAGGATTCTCGTCGCCCGGGGGAAGAACGAGCCCCAGGAGATGGAGAACCCCGACGTCGCCTGGGGGCAGCGCGCGCGGGACGGCGTGTGGGTGCCGACCAAGGACGGGCAGCGGATCCACCTCGGCATCGACGTGGCGGCGGCCGACACGGTCGCCCAGGTGCTGCGGCCCAGCCTGCGGGTGTTCGTCGGCGTGGACGTCGACACCGACATCGTGGCGCAGACGACCGACAACGGGGTGCGGCTGCTCACGGTGATCCACGGCCCGGACGCCCCCTCGGAGTTCCGCTTCCCGGTGTCGCTCGCCGACGGCCTGGCCCTGGAGGCGATGCCGTCCGGCGGCTACGACGTCGTCCACCTGCGCTATGGCGCGACCGTGGGGCGGCTCTACAACCCGTGGGCCAGCGACTCGATGTTCCGCCAGGTGAAGGCGGACTACACGCTGGACGGGTCGGCCGTCACCATGCGCGTGCAGCACACGGACGCCTACTACCCCGTCGTGGCGGACCCCCACTACGCCCGCTGATCCAGCCCGGCCCGTGACACCGGTCAGGAGCGGCTGCGGCGGATGACGACGGGGTCCTCGAAGTCGAGCTCGCGGCTGATCTGGCGGAGCGTGCCCGCGCCGATCCTGCCCTTGCGGTAGAGCGCGGTCAGCTTCGCGCGCTGCGCCCGGACCAGCTCGCCGCGCACCTTGCGGCTGTTGGGCGGCGGCGCCTCGGTGCCGGCGTCCTCCTCGTCCAGGAAGTAGCGGACGCGTTCCAGCCGCAGTTCCAGCATCTGCCGGAACGCCTCGGCGGTCTGGTCGTCGACCTGCTCGTCCTCGGTGAGCTCGTCGAGCCGGGCGAGGGCGGCCTGCAGCCCGGCCCGGCGCGCCGTCATCACCTCCAGCCGGCGCTTGTCGGACTCGATCAGCCCGAGGCCGCGCAGCAGCGGCGGCAGCAGCGGCGCCTGCCCGACCAGGGTGATCAGCACCACGAGGGCGGTGAGCAGCACCAGCACGCCCCGGTCGGGGCCGACCGCGGTCGGCAGCGACAGCGCGATCGCGAGCGAGATCGCGCCGCGCATCCCGCCGAGGCCGATCACGAGCCGCTGCCGCCAGCCGAGGCCCTCCTGGCTGCGCCGGCCTCCCGGCACCAGCCCGGCGAGCGGGCCGTTGCCGAGTTCCCAGAGCAGCCGGACGCCGATCACGACGGCCGACACCGCGAGCGTGGTCAGCAGCACGCTGTGCCAGGTGTGCCCGCCCGGCTGCCGGATGATCTCCCGGATCTCCAGGCCGAGCAGCACGAACAGCGTCGACTCGAGCAGGAACGTCAGGATCCGCCAGAAGGTGTCGCCGGCCAGCCGGGACGCGGGCTGCAGCACGCCCTCGCCGTGGGTGCCGATGGAGAAGCCCGCCACGACCGTCGCCAGCACCCCGGACGCGCCGAAGTTCTCCGCCGGGATGAACGCCGCGTACGGGGTGACCAGCGACACGATCACCTGGCTGATGGGGTCCTGGATGCGGCGCCGGATCCGGCGGATCACCACGCCGAGCACCAGCCCGTAGGCGACGCCGCCCAGCACCACCTGGACGAGCCGGACGGCGCCGTGCCCGGGCGCGAACCCGACGCCGATCGCCTCGATGGCGAGCCCGAAGATCGTCAGCGCGACGCCGTCGTTGATCAGGCTCTCGCCCTCCAGGATGGTGACGAGCCGGGCGGGCGCGCCGAGCCGCTGCATCACCGCGGTGGCGGCGACGGCGTCGGTGGGGGCGACCGCGGCGCCGAACGCCAGCGCGGCGGCCCAGCCGAGCCCGGGCAGCAGCGCGTGCACGGTCGCGGCGACGGCCCCGGTCGTGACGGCGGTCAGCCCGAACGCCAGCGTGACGATCGGGACCGCGTCGGCGCGGGCCTCGCGCGGGGCCGTGAAGAACGCGGCGTGGTACACCAGCGGCGGCAGGAAGCCCATCAGCACCAGGTCGGGCGGGGCGACGACGGCGGGCAGCCCCGGCACGAACCCGGCCGCCATCCCGAGCAGCACGAGGAGGATCGCGTCCGGCAGCCGCAGCCGGCCGGCCAGCGCCCGGGCCGCCAGCACCACGACGGCGACGACCAGGAAGACGATGAACAGCCGGTCCCCCTCCACGCCCATGATCCTCTCCGGATCGCGGCGCGGTACGCGCGCGGCGGCGGAGCGCTTCCGCCGCCGGCCCGAATATGGAACGTTCCCGCAGGCAGCGGGGCCGGAACCGGCTGCCCCGTCCCGGCAGGGTCGGCGTGGACGGGGCCGCCGGGCGTCATATGGTGGGGGCCGGGCCGCGTTCCGGCCCCGGCGGCGCTGCCGGGCGCACGACCGTCCTGCCCTCGTCGGGACGGTCGGGGGGTCCGCCCCCCAGGAGCAGTACGACCCCGGTCCCCGAGACTGGAGCCACAGTGATCTTCACCCATGACACCGAGCACGCGCTCGCCGTCGTCGTCGACCTGATCAACACCGGTGCCGCGGCGTCCGGCACCGAGGAGCTCGGCGGGCTGCCCGGGCTGCGCGCGTTCGTCGGGCGCAGCGCGTTCAGCGACGTCGGCGACCTCACCGAGGCCGACCTGGCCCGGGTGCTGGCGCTGCGCGACCGGTTCCACGCGGTGTTCCGGACCGGCGACGTCCCCACCGCGGTCCGGCTGATCAACGAGATCGTCGGCGAGGTCCGCACCACCCCGCACCTCACCGACCACGACGGCTACGACTGGCACGTGCACTTCTTCGCGCCCGGCGCGCCGGTGGGCGAGCACCTCGCCGCCGACTGCGGGATGGCCCTCGCCTACGTGGTGGCGGCCGGCGAACTCGACCGCCTGCGCACCTGCGAGGCCCCCGACTGCTCGCGCGTGCTCGTGGACCTGTCGCGCAACCGCTGCCGCCGCTACTGCGACAGCCGGACCTGCGGCAACCGCATGCACGTCGCCGCCTACCGCGCCCGCCAACGCGAAGCGGCGTTGTAATTCCGCGATCCCGGCCCAAGGGCCTCGCCTGGCGGCTCGGCCCTTGACCGTGCTCGGGCGAGCGCGACCTCGCTTCGCGAGCTTCGCGGTGGGGCTCGCCTTCGGCATCGCCCCACCGCCCAGATAACGCGCTCGCGCGGGGGGCCGGGGGCGTCGCGCTCGCGCCGGGGGCCTGGGCCGTCGCGCTCGCGCGGGGGCCGGGGCGTCGCGCTCGCGCGGGGGCCGGGGGCGTTGCGCTCGTGCCGGGGGCCGGGGCGCTTGTCCTTGCGCGGGGGGCCTTTCGTTCGTTCGGTCGTTTATTCGGGGGCGATGGCGGCGACCGTGTCCAGGGCGCGGCGGGCGGCGGCCACGTCGTGGACGCGGAAGACGCGGGCGCCCAGCAGCGCCGAGACGCCGAGCACGGCCATGGTGCCGACGCCGCGCTTGTCGACCGGCCGGCCGAGGGTCTCCCCGATGAAGTCCTTGTTGGACACCGCGACCAGTACCGGCCAGCCGGTCGCGGTCAGCTCCCCGAGCCGCCGGGTGATCTCCAGCGAGTGCCGGGTGCTCTTGCCGAAGTCGTGCGCGGGGTCGATGAGGATCGCCTCCCGCGCCACCCCGAGCGCGAGCGCCCGCTCGGCCTCCGCGGTGACGTGCCCGACCACGTCCGCGACCACGTCGGCGTACCCGGTCCGGTGCGGCCGGGTACGCGGGTCCAGCCCGCCCGCGTGCGCGCAGACCAGCCCGACACCGTGCGCGGCGGCGACCTCCGCCAGCGCCGGGTCAGGGCCGCCCCAGGTGTCGTTCAGCAGGTCGGCGCCCGCCTCGGCGACGGCCGCGCCGACCTCCGCCCGCCAGGTGTCGACACTGATCACCACGCCGGGGTGCCGGTCCCGGACGGCGGCGACGAGGTCCACCACCCGGCGCAGCTCCTCGGCGACCCCGACGTCCTCGCCGGGGCCGGCCTTCACGCCGCCGATGTCGATGATGTCGGCGCCCTCCGCGACGGCGCGGTCCACCGCGTCCAGGGCGGCGCCGAACCCGTAGGTGGCGCCCTTGTCGAAGAACGAGTCGGGCGTCCGGTTCACCACGGCCATGATCGCGTGGCGGCCGAGAGCGCGCCCGTTCAGCCGCAGCGGCGCGGCGTCCGGAGAGGTCATGATGCCCCACACCGTGGCACATGCGGGGCCCCGGACGCCACGCGGCACGGCGCCCCGCCGGGCCGCCGCGGACGGCCGGCCGGGGCCGCCGCGGCGAACCTGAAGCAAATTCGGTTCAAACGGCGCCCTCCCTCGTCAGCATCCCCGCGGGGTCGCTAACCTCATATTTCACGCTCGCCCGGGTTCGCCCCGCGGTGGGCCCCGCGTCGCACCGACCAGCCCATGGAGGATCCGCTGTCCAGGCGAGCACTCATCACCGGCATCACCGGACAGGACGGCTCGTACCTGGCCGAGCATCTGCTTGAGCTGGGATACGAGGTGTGGGGCCTGGTCCGGGGGCAGGCGAATCCGCACGTGTCGCGGCTGCGCAAGCATATCGGCGACGTCCAGATCACCACCGGCGACCTGCTGGACCAGGGCAGCCTGATCTCCGCGGTCGAGCGGGTCCAGCCCGACGAGGTCTACAACCTCGGCGCGATCTCCTACGTCCCGATGTCGTGGCAGCAGGCGGAGCTCACCGCCGAGGTGACCGGCATGGGCGTGCTGCGGATGCTGGAGGCCATCCGGGTCGTGTCGGGCATCAGCCCGTCCCGCACGCCGGGGCGCGAGCAGATCCGCTTCTACCAGGCGTCGTCCTCGGAGATGTTCGGGATGGTCCGGGAGACGCCGCAGAACGAGCGGACGCCGTTCCACCCGCGCAGCCCGTACGGCGTCGCCAAGAGCTACGGGCACTACATCACCCAGAACTACCGCGAGTCGTACGGGATGTTCGCGGTCAGCGGCATCCTGTTCAACCACGAGTCTCCGCGCCGCGGCGCCGAGTTCGTCACGCGGAAGGTGTCGCTCGGCGCGGCCCGGATCAAGCTGGGCCTCGCGACGGAGCTGCGGCTCGGGAACCTGGACGCCCGCCGCGACTGGGGCTACGCCGGCGACTACGCCCGCGCGATGCGGATGATGCTCGCCCAGGACGCCCCCGAGGACTACGTGATCGGGACGGGCCAGACCCAGTCGGTGCGCGAGCTGGTCGAGTTCGCGTTCCGCACGGCGGGGCTGAACTGGGAGGACCACGTCGTCCTGGATGAGCGGTACACCCGCCCGGCGGAGGTCGACCTGCTGTGCGCCGACCCGAAGCGGGCCCGCGAGCAGCTCGGCTGGGAGCCCGAGGTGACCTTCGAGGGCCTGGTCACGATGATGGTCGAGTCGGACCTGCGGCTGCTCGCCGAGTCCGCCCGCCCCGAGGACGAGCCGTTCAGCCCCGACCACTGGTGATCCCTTGACGGCGGGCGTGGCACGATGCCCGTATGGCCACTTGTGAGCACGTGCAGTCCGTCCCGGTGGAGGACCCGGCGCCGAACACGCCGCAGGGCTGCCAGGAATGCCTGGAACAGGGCACCCGGTGGGTGCACCTGCGGCTCTGCCTGAGCTGCGGGCACGTCGGCTGCTGCGACTCCTCCCCCATGCGGCACGCCACCGCGCACTACCAGAAGGAGGGGCACCCGATCGTCCGGTCGTTCGAGCCGGGCGAGGACTGGCGCTGGTGCTTCGCCGACGAACTGATCGTCTGATGGCGGCGGCGCCGGGCGAGGGGGCGCCCTCCGGCGGGAGGCGCTGATGCCGGACGTCCGGTTGGGCACGGGGCCGGGACGCTGGATCCTGCTGGCGACCGTCCTCGGGTCGAGCGTGGCGATGCTCGACTCCACCGTGGTGAACGTGGCGCTGCCGCGGCTCGCCCGGGACCTGCACGCCGACATGGCGGGGCTGCAGTGGACGGTCAACGCCTACACCCTCACGCTCGCCGGGTTCATCCTGCTCGGCGGGTCGCTGGGCGACCGGTACGGCCGCCGCCGGATCTTCCTGATCGGCGTGGTGTGGTTCGCGGTGGCGTCGGTGCTGTGCGGGATGGCGCTGAACGTCGAGATGCTGGTGCTGTCGCGGGCGCTGCAGGGGATGGGCGGCGCGCTGCTCACCCCCGGCTCGCTGGCGATCATCCAGGCGTCGTTCGCGGCCGACGACCGGCCGCGTGCGGTCGGCGCCTGGTCGGGGCTCGGCGGCGTCGCCGGGGCGGTCGGCCCGTTCGCGGGCGGCTGGCTGGTGGAGGCGGCGGGCTGGCGGTGGGTGTTCCTGCTCAACGTGCCGCTCGCGGCGGTCGTGGTGCTCGTCGCCGTCCGGCACGTCCCGGAGAGCGTCGACCCGGACGCCCGCGGCCGGTTCGACGTGCCCGGCGCCGCGCTGGCCGCGCTGGCGCTGGCCGGGACGACGTACGCGCTGACCGAGGCGCCCGGCGGCCGCACCCCGGCCGTGGTGATCGCGGCGGCGGCCGTGGCGGGCGTCGCGGCGGCGGCCGGGTTCGTCCTGCTGGAGCGGGCGCGCGGGCGGGGCCGGCGGCTGTTCGGCGGGCGCGCCGGGCGCGGGCGCGAGGTGCCGCAGCCGATGCTGCCGCTGGACGTGTTCGCCTCCCGGCAGTTCTCCGCCGTCAACGTCGTCACGTTCATCATGTACGGCGCGATGGGCGTGCTGTTCTTCCTGTTCGTGCTGAACCTCCAGGTCGTCGACGGGTTCTCGCCGATCGCGGCCGGCACCGCGCTGCTGCCCGTCACGGCGCTGATGCTGCTGCTGTCGGCGCGGGCGGGCGCGTTCGCGCAGAAGGTCGGCCCGCGGCTGCCGATGACGGTCGGGCTGGTGGTCGCCGCGGTGGGCATGCTCCTCGTCAGCCGGATCGGCAAGGACTCCTCCTACGTCCGGGACGTGCTGCCCGCCGTCGTGGTGTTCGGGCTCGGGCTGTCCGCGGTCGTCGCGCCGCTGACCGCCACGGTGCTGGCGACGGCGGACGTGCGGCACGCGGGCGTGGCCAGCGGCGTCAACAACGCGGTCGCGCGGGCCGCCGGGCTCCTCGCGGTCGCGGCGATCCCGCCGCTGGCCGGGCTGACCGGCGACGCCTACAACGACCCCGCCCTCTTCTCGCACGGCTTCCGCATCGCCATGACGGCCTGCGCGGCGCTGCTGGCCGCGGGCGCCGTCCTGACGTTCTTCACCGTGTCCCGCGACGCGCTGCGCGCGCCGACCGGCGAGCCGGTGGAGCCGGAGTGCCGGCGGCACTGCTCCGTCGGCGCCCCGCAGCTGCAGCCCGAACCGGAGACCGTCCCCGCCGGTCCCCCCGCGCCGGGCGGCCGGAAGGCGGCCCCGCCGCGGTCGTGACCGCCCGGCCGGTCTCGGTCCGATTCCGGCTATGTCCAGGACCGGAACGGTTCGTTGTCATACGGTCGTGGCATGAATCTGCGGCAGCTGCGCTATGTCGTGGCGACCGCCGACCACGGCACGATGACGTCGGCGGCCCAGGCTCTCTATGTCGCGCAGCCCGCGCTGTCGCGCGCCGTCCGCGAGCTGGAGCGCGAGCTCGGCGTGGAGCTGTTCGCCCGCTCCGGCCGCGGCGTGGTCCTCACCCCCGTCGGCGAGCGGGTGGTCCGGGAGGCGCGGGCGGCGCTGGACGCCGTGGACGCGATCGAGGGGATGTCGGCGGCCCGCTCCGACGGGCGCGGCGCGGAGCTGCGCGTCGCCACCACCCCATCGCTGGAGCCGGAGCTGACCGGGCGGCTGCTCCCCCGGTTCGCCCGCGAGCAGCCGGCGGTGCGGGTCCGGGTGGTGCGCAGCGCGGGCCGCGAGGAGGTCGCCGCGCTGCTGCGGGCCGGGCGCGCCGACCTCGCGCTCACCGACCTGCCCGTTCCCGGCGACCTGACCGCGCACCCGTTCGAGCAGCGCGAGATGGTGCTGGTCTCGCCGCCCGCGCTGCAGGTCCGCGAGCCGGTGCCGCCCGCGGCGCTGGACGGCATGCGGCTGGTGCTCCCGGCCCGGGGCGGCGCCCGCCGCGCGGAGGTCGACGCCGTGCTGCGGCGGGCCGGCGCGAGGCCGGTACCGGTCGCGGAGTCCGACGAGCGGGGCGCCTGGCTGGGCTGGGTGCGCGCCGGGCTCGGCTCGCTGCTGTGGTACCGCAACCAGCTGGAGGACACCGACGGCCTGGCCGTCCGGTCGTTCATGCCGCCGATCACCCGGCTGGTCGGGTTGGTGCACGCGCACCGGCGGCTCCCGCCGTCCGCCCGCGACTTCCTGGCGTTCGCGAAGGACGACGGGCGCGAGCCCCGCTGAGCCTCCCTCGGGCGGCGGTCCGCCGGGTTCGGGGGCGCCGGCCGGCCGTGCCATGATCTGCGCGTGGAGACGACGCACGCACTCTGGCTGCTGGCCGTGCCGGTCGGCGCGCTGATGGTGGCCGCGGCCGCGCGCCGCGCCGGGACCCCCGCGCCGCTGGTCCTGGTGATCGCGGGACTGCTGTTCTCGTTCGTTCCGGGCGTGCCGGAGTTCGAGCTGAACCCGGAGTTCGTCCTCTACGTCTTCCTGCCGCCGCTGCTGTTCTCCGCCGCGTGGCAGAGCTCGTACGCCGGGCTGCGGGAGAACGCCTGGTCGATCGGGCTGCTGTCGGTCGGGCTGGTGCTGTTCAGCACGTTCGCGGTCGGGTACGCGGCGCACCTGCTCGTCCCGGGCCTGCCGCTCGCCGCCGCGTTCGTGCTCGGCGCGATCGTCGCGCCGCCGGACGCGGTCGCGGCGGTCAGCGTGGCGCAGCGGCTCGGGCTGCCGCGCCGCATGGTGACGGTGCTGGTCGGGGAGAGCCTGTTCAACGACGCGACGGCGCTGACCGCGTTCCGGGTCGCGGTGATCGCGGCGACGGGCGCCGGGTTCACGCTGGCGGACGGGGTGTGGCGGTTCCTGTTCGCGGCGGCGGCCGGCGCGGCGGTCGGGCTGCTGCTCGGGCCGCCGCTGCACTGGCTGCGGACCCGCATGAACGACCCGCTGGTGGAGAACGGGGTGGCGGTGCTCGCGCCGTTCGCCGCGTACCTGATCGCGGAGAGCGTGCACGCCTCCGGCGTGATCGCGGTGGTGGTCAGCGGGATCTACCTCGGCCACCGGTTCACCGAGTCGGCGCCGGTCACCCGGCTGATCGGGCACTCGTTCTGGAAGGTCGTCGTCTTCGTCCTGGAGTCGGTGGTGTTCCTGCTGATCGGGCTGCAGCTGCCGCCGGTGGTGAACGGGCTGTCCGGGCACGGCTGGCCGGAGCTGACCTGGTGGGCCGTGGCGATCTTCGGGGTGACGGTCGCGGCCCGGTTCGTCTGGGTGTTCCCCGCGTCGCGGCTGCCGCGGCTGCTGTCGCGCCGGCAGCGCGCCCGCGAGAACGTCGGGTGGCGCGGCGCGACCGTCGTCTCGTGGGCGGGCATGCGCGGGGTGGTGTCGCTCGCGGCGGCGTTCGCGATCCCGTTCGAGGCGTCCGGCGCCCCGTTCCCCGGCCGCGACCTGATCATCTTCTTCACGTTCACGACCGTGCTCGGGACGCTGCTGGTGCAGGGGCTGACGTTCCCGGCGCTGATCCGGGTGCTCGGCGTCGGCAGCGAGCGGGAGCGCTACACCGACCGGGTGGCGGAGGCGGGCGCGCAGCACGCGGCGGCGAACGCGGCGCTGGAGCGGCTGGAGGAGCTGAACGCCGCCGAGGAGCTGGACGAGGCGGTCGTGCAGCGGCTGCGGCAGCTGGCCGAGCACCGGCAGCTGCGGGCGTGGGAGCGGCTCGGCGGCGGGACGGGCCCGGAGGGCGAGGAGGTCCCGACGGCCACCTACCGGCGGCTGCGGAGGGAGATGCTGTCGGCGGAGCGGCGGGTGTTCGTGCGGATGCGCGACGAGCGCCGGATCGACGACGAGGTGCTGAACCGGGTCCTGCACGAGCTGGACCTGGAGGAGGTCGCGCTCAGCCGCGACTGAAGCGGCCCGCGGAGCCGCACGGCCCGCCGGCGGCGGTGCGGCGGTGCCGCCGGGGCGCCGGAGGACGGCGCCCGCGGCGGCTCTCCTTCACGCCCCGTTCAGGGGCCGCTCGGGGAGTTCGACGGCGTAGGACTCCTTCACCACGTCCAGGTGGTGCCAGGACTCCCGTACCGTCACGCCCGGCACGCACCGGATCGCGTCCAGGACGGCGACCAGCTCCGCGCGGGAGGCGGCCTCGGCCTGGCCGACGATGTCGTAGCGGCCGAACCCGGTCGCCAGGTAGCGGACGCCGTCCTGCGCGGCGACCGCCTCGGCGACCTTGCGGAGCCCGCCGGTCACCACGAGCCCGAACCCGCCGAGCTCGGCGGCGCCGAGGGCGAGGGGGTCGGCGAGCCCGGTGACCTGGATGACCCCGGTGCGCATCAGCCGCACGACGCGGGCCCGGGTGGCGGCCTGCGACAGCCCGATGATGTGGGCGAGCCGGGTGTAGGGGGCGCGCCCGTCGCGCTGCAGCTCCTGGAGCAGCCGCCAGTCGATGTCGTCGAGGGTGACCTCGCCGAGCTCCCGCACCACCGCGTGGGTGTCGCGGACGGTGGAGACCGAGCGGAAGACCTCCGCCGAGCGCACGCCGGGGACGGACCGCAGCTGGTCCACCTCGGCCGCGAGCGCGGCGTCGTCGCGGGTGCGGACCTGCGCGACCAGGTCGTGCGGGCCCGCGGTCAGCGCGGCGAAGCTGACCGCCGGGCGGCCGGCGACGGCGTCCGCGACCTCTCGGGCCGAGCCCTCGACGGTGACCGAGACGTGCCCGATCGCCTCCGCGCCGACGACGGCGGCGTGCACGATGCCGACGACGCGCACGACGCCGGTCTCGAGAAGGTTCTGCACCCGTGCCCGCACGGCCGTGCGGGAAAGCCCGACGCGGTCGGCGAGCGCCTGGAACGTCGCCCTGCCATCCCGCTGGAGCTCGCGGACGAGCACGGCGTCGACCGCATCCAGCACGGCTGTCCTCCTCGACATGTGATGAATCGTTCTGCTGGCAACTGCAAGATCATTCCATTTCAGGACGGTATGACGTCAAATATTGATCTTGCTCGTGTTCGCCCCGCCCGATGACCGTGGAAGCGTCGGCGCCGGGTCGCGGGCGGCGCCGTTTCCGACGCCGCGCCGACCGGTCCGGGAGCGCAACGCGGCCGGGGCCGGCCCGCGCGCGGGCCCGTCCGGGGACGGGGCGGCGGGCGCGCGGGGTGGCGATGGTCACTCCCGGGGGGACGGTGCGGGCGCGGCGGCCCGCGGCGCGGACGGGTGCGGCAGACCGGGCTCGAGTGCGTGACCTGCATTGCGCCTTCTCCCGGTGTTCTGATGTGCGCGCCCCTACGGCGGGTCGGCCGTCCGCGTGACGCACATGTAAGAAAAGTGCATCGGTGGCGCAGTTACGTCAAGAGGTAACTTTACAGAGAGCCAAGCCTCACGTTGCACGCTTTTCAGCCTCGTCCGCGAAGACACTTCCGTTGCGCCTGGAAGGGCGCGGACACAGCGCGGGAGATCA
This sequence comes from Actinomadura sp. NPDC048394, assembly GCF_040651755.1. Taxonomy (NCBI): domain Bacteria; kingdom Bacillati; phylum Actinomycetota; class Actinomycetes; order Streptosporangiales; family Thermomonosporaceae; genus Actinomadura; species Actinomadura sp. NPDC048394. The sequence goes on from NZ_JBEZJL010000087.1 coordinate 29,533, forward strand.
CCCGGACGATCCCCGGGGACACACGACCATCACCCCCGGTCACGGGCCTGCGGCGGCCGGGGGCGGCCCCGGGCGAGCGCTTGGCCGGAGCACCCGCGGGTATGGATCACAATGTACGGTGGCCCAGCCACTCTGATCCGCGATTGGTGTGTAGTACAGCCGTGCACCTGCTGAACGGTGAGCGTTCCGCTCACGATCTCACCTACAACGACGTCTTCATGGTCCCGCGCCGCTCCGCGGTCGGGTCCCGCCTGGAGGTGGACCTCTCCACGGTCGACGGCAGCGGGACCACCGTGCCGCTGGTCGTGGCGAACATGACGGCGGTGTCCGGCCGCCGGATGGCCGAGACCGTCGCCCGGCGCGGCGGCGTCGCAGTGATCCCGCAGGACATCCCGGTCGAGGTCGTCTCGGAGGTCATCGGCTGGGTGAAGGGCCGCGACCTGGTGGTGGACACCGCCATCCGGCTGGACCCGGGCAGCACCGCGGGCGAGGCGCTGGCGCTGCTGCCCAAGCGCGCGCACGGCGCCGTGATCGTGGTCGAGGACGACCGGCCGGTCGGCGTGGTGACCGAGGCCGACTGCCAGAGCGTCGACCGGTTCGCCCAGCTGCGCGACATCATGTCGCGGGACCTGGTGACGCTGCCGCACGGCGTCGACCCGCGCGAGGCGTTCAACCGGCTGCACGAGCGCGGGCACCGGCTCGCGCCCGTGGTGGACGCGGACGGCCGCCTCACCGGCGTCCTCACCCGGACGGGCGCGCTGCGCGCCACGCTCTACAAGCCCGCCGTGGACGCGGCGGGGCGGCTGCGCGTCGCCGCGGCGGTCGGCGTGAACGGGGACGTCGCGGGCAAGGCGAAGGCTCTGCTGGAGGCGGGCGCCGACCTGCTCGTGGTGGACACCGCGCACGGCCACCAGGAGAAGATGATCAGCGCGCTGGCCGCGGTGCGGGGCCTGGACCCGTCCGTGCCGGTGGTGGCCGGCAACGTGGTGACCGCCGAGGGCACCCGCGACCTGATCGAGGCGGGCGCCGACATCGTCAAGGTCGGCGTCGGCCCGGGCGCGATGTGCACCACCCGGATGATGACCGGGGTCGGGCGGCCGCAGTTCTCCGCCGTGCTGGAGTGCGCCGCCGAGGCCCGCCGGCTCGGCCGGCACGTGTGGGCGGACGGCGGCGTCCGGCACCCGCGCGACGTGGCGCTGGCGCTCGCGGCGGGGGCGGCGAACGTGATGGTGGGCTCCTGGTTCGCCGGCACCTTCGAGTCGCCGGGCGACCTGCAGCACGCCGCCGACGGCCGGATGTACAAGGAGAGCTTCGGCATGGCGTCGGCGCGGGCCGTCCGGCTGCGCACCGCCGAGGACTCGCCGTTCGACCGGGCCCGCAAGGCGCTGTTCGAGGAGGGCATCTCCACCTCGCGGATGTTCCTGGACCCGCAGCGCCCCGGCGTCGAGGACCTGATCGACTCGATCGTGGCGGGGCTGCGCAGCTCCTGCACCTACGCGGGCGCGCGCACGCTTGAGGAGTTCCACGAGCGGGCCACGGTCGGGATCCAGAGCTCCTCGGGCTACGCCGAGGGGATGCCGCTGTCCACCAGCTGGTGACCCGCCGCTGACCGGCACGCGGCGCCGGATTTACGCGACACGGCCCCGGATCGGCCTCCCGATCACCCCGGTGACCTGCACGCTCTTGGTGCGGGGCGGGGATGCGGGGTCCGCCGCCCCGAAGGGGGCGACAGCATGGTCGAGGGGTTTGCGGCCGGCGCGGGCGGCGCGTCCGGCGGGCGGGCCGGGAGCGAGCGGGCCGGCGGCGGGCGCGCGTGGGCGCCCCTGCGGCTGGCGGAGGCGCTGCTCGTCGCGGCCGTGTCGCCGCTGGTGCCGGGGATCGCGCACCTGCGGGCCGGGCGGGTCGGGCTCGGCGGGACGCTGCTCGGCGTCCACGCCGCGGCGCTGACCGCCGTGGCGCTCGCCGCCGGGCGGTACCGGGAGCTGTTCCTGGAGCTGTCGGCGCGGCCGTCATGGCTGCTGGCGCTGGTGGCGGCCTGCGTCACGCTGGCGGCGCTGTGGGCGCTGCTGATCGCCCACTCGTACGCGGTGCTGGCGCCGGACGGCCTCGCCCCGCTGTGGCGGCTGGCCGGGGGCACCACCGTCGCGGTGCTGTGCCTGCTGGTGATCGTGCCGCCGCTGAGCCTGGCCCAGTACGGCTACGTGCAGCGGCACCTGATCCGCACGATCTTCGTCGACGGGCCGGTGCCGCCCCCCGCCGTCCAGCTCGCCGCCAAGCGGGGGGACGCGGCGCGGTGGCCGGCCGCGCCGCGTCTCAACGTGCTGCTCATCGGCGCCGACCCGGACGCGCCGCGCGACCCCGACCCGGCGCGGAACCAGGACCGCGTCGGCGACGTCACCCTGGCCGCGATCGACACCCGGTCCGGCGACACGACCCTGCTGGCCCTGCCGGCCGGGCTGCGCCGCGTCCCGGTGTGGTCGGGCGCGGAGCCGGTCCCGTTCCCGCCGGGGCGGCCGCTCGCCGACGTCTACCCCGAGGGCGCCGCGCACCCGGAGCTGCTCGCGGGCGGCCCCGTCCGGGACCCGGGCGCGGAGCTGCTGAAGCGGACGGTCGCCCACATGCTCGGCCAGGACGTCCCCTACTACGTGAAGGTGGACGCGCGGGGGTCCGGGAACTCTCCGCAACGGCCGCCTCCACCGCACCTGCCAAGAAAGGCTGCCCTTTTTGGGCAAATGTTCGGGAAACCGAGCCATTGGCGCTCCTGAAGCGATACCAGCGACTCGCCCGGGTTCTCATCAATTCGGTAAACACCGACGTGCCGCGCCGGCTGCTCCCGGCGCTCGCCGGACCGGCCGCCAAGATCGGGAAAGCCGAGATCACGAGCCTGCGACCAGCGGCGGGCGGGGCGCCGCCGGCGCGCGCCGACCACCCCGCGCTGCGCGCCCTGGCCGCCCTGGACCCCGGCGACCCGGTCCCGGCCGCCCGCCCCGTGATCGGATTGCCTATCCTGAGCGTGAGCTGCAACTGATCGACGTCGCGCTCGCATGCGGTCGACTCCCACGCAACCTTTGTCCGGTTCTGCGCGTCCATAATGTGAGCCAGGGGCTTAATTCACCATGGGTGGGGGACGGAGCGTTACATGTCGAGTCCATCGCCGGGCCGGCGCGCCCCGGAAGAGGACGTGGACCGTTCCCCGGACGCCGCGGGGGGCCTGCCCCGCGCGCTCGCGCTGACCCTCGCGTCGGCGTTCGTCTGGGGGGTCGCGCACCTGGCCGCCGGCCGGCGGGTGGCCGGCGGGCTCCTGCTCGGCCTGTGGCTCGTGGTCGCGGCGACCGTCGCGGTCACCGTCACCGTCTACCGCTCCAGCCTCGTCCACCTCGCCGTCCGGCCGGACGAGCTGCAGAGCCTCGCCGGCGGCATCGTCGTCCTCGGGGTCGTGTGGATCGCCGTGGTGATCCGCTCCTACATGGTGGTGAGCCCCGCCCGGCCGTCGATCAGCGCCCGGGCGCTCGGCGCCGCCGCCGTGGCGGTGATGTGCTTCGCCGTCGCGGTGCCCGTGGCGTGGGGCGCGCACAGCACCTACGTCTACCGGGACGCGCTGACCAGCATCTTCCGCACCGGCAGCCAGAACGGCCGGCAGATCGACACCTCCGACCCGTGGGACGGGGAGCCCCGGGTGAACATCCTGCTGCTCGGCGGCGACTCGGCCGCCGACCGGACCGGCGTCCGGACCGACAGCATGACGCTCGCGAGCGTCGACACCAAGACCGGCGACACGGTGCTGCTGAGCCTGCCGCGCAACCTGGAGAAGTTCCAGATGCCGCCCGGCCCGGCCCGCGACCGGTTCCCGTACGGCTTCACCGGCGACGGCCCGGAGAACCCGGGGCTGCTGAACGAGGTGTACGAGTACGCCGAGAACCACCCGGACGTGGTGCCGGGCGTGCCGAAGAACCGCCGCGGCCCCGAGCTGCTGAAGGCCACCATCGCCGGCATCCTCGGGCAGCGCGTCGACTACTACATCCTGGTCGACATGTTCGGCTTCGCCGACATCGTGGACGCGATGGGCGGCGTCAAGATCAGGGTCACCGAGCCCATCCCGTACGGCCTGCGCGGCCAGGTGCTGCAGCCCGGCTACCGGACGCTGAAGGGCAAGGAGGCGCTCTGGTACGGGCGGTCCCGCACCGACAGCGACGACTACGTGCGGATGGGCCGGCAGAAGTGCCTGATGCGGGCGATCGCCCAGCAGGCCGACCCGCAGACCGTGCTGACCAGCTTCGACAAGCTCGCCGCGGCGGCCAAGCGGACGCTGTCCACCGACATCCCGCAGGAGCTGCTGCCCGCGCTGATCAAGCTGTCCGGCAAGGTCAAGGACGGCGCGCAGATCAACAGCCTGCAGTTCGTGCCGCCGCTGATCAACTCCGGGAACCCGGACTTCGCGCTGATCCGCCGGCTGGCCGCCAAGGCCGTCAGCCCGGAGCAGGCGCACGCGAGCACCTCGGCGAGCCCGTCGCCGACCGGCTCGTCCAACCTCGCGGCGAACGGCTCGCCGGGCGCGACGCCGAGCGCGGGCGCGTCGGGCGGCGCGTCGCCGAGCGCGTCTCCGAGCCCGTCGGGGTCGCCGGCGCCGGAGAGCAAGCCGACGTCCCTCGCGGCGACCTGCCCGTCCTGACCATCCTGACCGTCCTGACCGTCCGCCGCGTGGCGCCGCGTGGCGCCGCCCATCGCGGCCATGTAGGCGGGTCGCACGGCGGAGGTGGCGGCGCCACACTGGCGGGGTGAAGCCCGCGTACCGTGTCCGCTCGATCGTCAACGTGGTCAACCTGTCGACGCCGCTGGGCCTGCTGCTGGCGGTGGCGGCGACGCGCCGGACCGGCGGCGGCCCGCGGTTGCGGAGCGCCGGAGACGGCCTGCTGGTGGCGGGCGGCTACCGGGCGCCGGTGCCGGTCGCGACGGCGTTCACGGTCGGCAACGTGATCCTTTTTCGTGGCGACGCGTCCGGCCTGCTGTCCGACCCGCGGCTGCTGCGCCACGAGGCCCGGCATTCCACCCAGTACGCGTGGTGCCTCGGCGTCGTCATGATCCCCCTCTATCTCGCGTGCGCGGGCGTGTCGATGGCGCTGTGCGGCGACTGGGCGTCCTTCAACCCGTTCGAACGGCTCGCGGGACTGGCCGACGGCGGCTACGAGCGGCGCCCGCTGCGCCCGTTCCTGCGCGGGCGCCGCTGATCCGTCGCCCGGCCGGTGTTCAGGCAGGTCCCGGGAGGGGGGATCATTGAAGGGAGAACACTTCCGACCACGAGAGGGCGGATGCGGGTGCCCCGGATCCTTGGCTGCGACGCCTTCCGCGTCGCGATGCCGCGCGGGCGGCGGCCGGAGAGCATTCTCGTCCGGCTCTCCGGCGGGGACGGCGCGGCGGGCTGGGGCGAGATGGCCGTCCCGACCGGGACGGCGAACCCCGGGCCCGGCTGGGCCGACATCGAGACGCGGATGGCGCCGGCGCTGATCGGGCTGGACTGGGACCGTCCCGAGGACGTGTCCGCCGCGGCCGACCTCGGCGCGAACGAGGCCGCCGCGGCGATCGACGTCGCCTGCTGGGACCTGTGGTGCCGGGAGCGGGGCCTGCCGCTCGCGCACGCGCTCGGCGGGACGCGGACGTCCATCGTCACCGGCGCCCGGCTCGGACCCGAGCCGCTGCTGGACACGGTCGCGCCGCGCGCCAACAAGGCGGTGGGCGCGGGCCACACGCGGGTGACCCTCCCGATCCGGCCGGGCTGGGACATCGAGCCCGTCCGGGCGCTGCGGGAGGCCTACCCGGCGCTGGCGCTCGTCGCGGACGCCGGCCACGCCTACACCGAGTCCGCCGAGCACATGGCGGTGCTGGAGGCGCTGGACGCCTACGGGCCGGTGGCGATCGAGCGGCCGTTCGCCGCGGACGACCTCGCCGCGCACGCCCGGCTCCAGCTGCGGGTCGGCGCCGCGGTCGCCCCGGCCGTCGGCGACCTGGAGACCCTGGACGCGGCGATCACGCTGGAGGCGGGCCGGGCCCTGCACCTGCGGCTGGACCGGCTCGGCGGGCTGACGGCGGCGCGCAGCGCGCACGACCTGGCGTACGCGGCGGGCTGGGACGTGTGGTGCAGCGGGTGCGGCGCGTTCGGCATCGGGCAGGCGGCGGCGGTGGCGCTGGCGGCGCTGCCGGGCTGCACGCTGCCGAGCGACGTGTCGGACCCGGCGGGCGGCCCGGTGTTCGTGACGCCGCCGGTCCGCTCGTCCGGCGGGGTCGTCGGGGTGCCGCTGACCCAGCCGGGCCTCGGCCACGAGATCGACGAGGCGCGCATCGAGCGGCTCGCGACCCGCCGGATGCGGCTGCCGGCCTGATGCCCGCGGCCGTCTGGATCGTGGCGGGCCCGCCCGGCGGCGGCAAGTCGACCGTGTGCGATCTGCTGCTGGCGCGGCTGCGCCCGGTCCCGGCGCTGCTCGACAAGGACACGCTGTTCGGCTCGTTCGTCGCGGCGACGCTCGCCGCGCACGGCCGCGACCCGGGCGAGCGCGAGGGCCCCTGGTACGACGAGCACGTCAAGCGGCACGAGTACGCGGGCCTCACCGCGGCGGCGCGGGAGGTCCGCGGGCACGGCTGCCCGGTGCTGCTGAGCGCGCCGTTCACCGGGCAGATCCGCTCCCCCGCCCGCTGGGCGGAGTGGGTGGAGGCGCTCGGCGGCCCGGACGTGCGGCTGCTGTGGATCCGCACGGACGCCGCCACGCTCCGGCACCGCCTGGAGCGGCGCGGGCTGCCCCGCGACGCGGGGAAGCTGGCCGGGTTCGACGCCTTCGTCGCGCGGATGCGCCCGGAGGAGCCGCCTCCCGTCCCGCACATGGCCGTCGACAACCGGCTCGCGGCGCCGCGGTCGCTGGAGTCCCAGCTGGACGCGCTGCTCGGCTGACGGGCGCACGGTTCCTGACGGGAGCAGGGGCCCCGCAGCGGCGCCGTGCCGGCCGCGCCCGGGACGGACGGGCGCGGCGGGCACGGCGGACGTCAGCCGTTGATGTTGATGTTGACGTTCGTGTTGTCGTTGTCGCCGCAGCAGTGGTGGCAGCCGCCGGCGATGGCCGCGGGCGCGGCGGCGGACGCGGTGGACGCCGACGCGGCCGTGGAGAGGCCGAAGAAGCCGGCGAGCAGCGCGGCGACGGTCAGGACCAGGGCAGAGAGAAACTTCCGCATGATCATCCCTTTCGTTCGTTATGCGGCGGTCGCCCCGCGATGGTCCCCGTATCGGCACTCTGTGTAACGCTCGCATCGCCATAAGTAGGCAAAGGCGCACGGACCCGGACGTTCACCCGGAGTTCCGTGCGCCTTCGCGTAGCGCGGCGCGGCGTCAGTACGACTTGGGCAGCCCCAGCGAGTGCTGCGCGACGAAGTTGAGGATCATCTCGCGGCTGACCGGCGCGATCCGCATCAGCCGGACGACGCCCGCCAGCATCCCGACGCCGTACTCGGTGGTGAGGCCGTTGCCGCCGTGGGTCTGGATGGCCTGGTCGACGCAGTGGATCGCGGCCTCGGCGGTCGCGTACTTCGCCATGTTCGCGGCCTCGCCGGCGCCCATGTCGTCGCCCTCGTCGTACAGCCAGGCGGCCTTCTGCCCCATCAGCCGGGCCAGCTCCAGCTCGATCTTCGCGGCGGCGAGCGGGTGCGCGAGGCCCTGGTGCGCGCCGATCGGCGTCTTGAACACCTGCCGGTCCCGGGCGTAGGAGATCGCCTTGCCGAGCGCGAGCCGGCCGATCCCGGCGCCCATCGCCGCCGCCATGATCCGCTCGGGGTTGAGGCCGGCGAACAGCTGCAGCAGGCCGCCGTCCTCGTCGCCGACGAGCGCGTCGTAGGGCAGCCGGACGTCGTCGAGGTGGCAGATGAACTGCTTCTCCGGCGACACGATCTCCATGTCGATCGGCGTGTAGGTGAACCCGTCGGTGCCGGTCGGGACGATGAACAGCGAGGGGCGCAGGTTGCCCTTCTGGTCCTCGGTGCGGCTGACGAACAGGACCGCGTCGGCCTCGTCCACGCCGGAGATGAACGTCTTCTGGCCGTTGAGGAGCCAGCCGTCGCCGTCGCGGCGCGCGGTGGTGGTGATGCGGTGCGCGTTGGACCCGGCGTCCGGCTCGGTGATCGCGAACGCCATCTTCACCGACCCGTCGGCGAACCTCGGCAGCCAGTGCTTCTTCTGCGCCTCGGTGCCGGACCGGGCGATGATCGTCGCGCAGATCGCCGGGGAGACGACCATCAGCAGCAGCGGGCAGCCGGCCGCGGCGAGCTCCTCGCAGACGGCGGCGAGGTCGCCGATGCCGCCGCCTCCGCCGCCGTACTCCTCCGGCACGTTGACGCCGAGGTAGCCGAGCCGCCCGGCCTCGGCCCACAGCTCGTCGGTCTTCTCGCCCGCGCGCGCCTTCTCGACGTAGTACGCCGAGCCGTACTTCGCGCCCAGCTCGGCGACGGCGGCGCGCAGCGCCTGCCGTTCCTCGGTCTCGACGAAGCTCATTCGGGGGTTCCTTCCACGGAGATGACGGCGAGGACGGCGCCGGACTCGACCTGCCGTCCGGCCTCGACGTTGAGTTCGGCGACGGTCCCGGCGGCGGGGGCGGCGATGCGGTGCTCCATCTTCATCGCCTCCAGGACGACGAGGGTCTGCCCCTCAACGACGGCGGCGCCGGGCTCGGTCTCGACCCGGACGACCGTCCCGGGCATGGGAGCGAGCAGGGAGCCGGGCGCGACCTGCGCGCTCGGGTCGGTGAAGCGCGGCACGGCCCGCAGCGCGACGGGCCCGAGCCGGGAGTCGACGAACACCGCGTCTCCGGCGCTGGTCACCGTGAACGTCTCGCGCAGCCCGTCCCTGTCGAGGACGACGCGGTCCGGCTCCGCGCTCACCAGCGCGGTGCCCGGACACAGCTCGCTGACCAGGCCGTCGCGGCCGAGGTGGTAGTCGACGTCGATCGTGCCGTGCGGGCCGTCGAACGTCCGGCGCTGCGGCTGCGACCGGACGTTGCGCCACCCGGACGGCAGTCCGCCGAGCACGGCGGCGGACGCGCGTTCCCGCGCCGCGCCCGCGAGGGCGGCGGCCAGCGCGGACACCGCGACGGTCTCCTCGGCGGCGAGCGGCGCGGCGAGGACGTCCAGGCCGATCCGGTCGAGGTAGCCGGTGTCGGTGTCGCCGGCCAGGAACGCCGGTTCTTCCAGGATCCGCACGAGCAGGTCGCGGTTGGTGGTCAGGCCGTGGACGCGGGCGCCGCGCAGCGCGGCCGCCAGCCGGCGAGCAGCCGCCGCGCGGGTCGGCGCCCACGCGATCACCTTGGCGAGCATCGGGTCGTAGTGGACGCCGACCTCGCTCCCGCTCTCCACGCCGCTGTCGAGCCGCAGCCCGAAGGACGGCGGGACGGCGAACTCCGCGTCGACGCCCGGCACCTCGAAGGTGTGCAGGGTGCCGCTCGCGGGACGCCAGTCGTGCGCGGGGTCCTCGGCGTACAGGCGGACCTCGATGGCATGCCCGCGCGGTTCCACATCGTCGTCCGGGAGCGCGCCGCCCTCGGCGCACTCGATCTGCAGGCGGACGAGGTCGACCCCGTAGACGCATTCGGTGACCGGGTGCTCGACCTGCAGGCGGGTGTTGACCTCCAGGAAGAAGAAACGGCCGTCCGGCGCGAGCATGAACTCGACCGTCCCCGCGCCGACGTACTCGATGGCGCGGGCGGCGTTCTCCGCGGCCGCGCAGAGCGCGTCGCGCAGCGCGTCGTCGACGGCCGGCGACGGCGCCTCCTCGATGATCTTCTGGTGGCGGCGCTGGATGGAGCACTCCCGCTCGCCGAGGGCGACCACGGTGCCGTGCGCGTCCGCGATGATCTGCACCTCGATGTGGCGGGCGTTCTCCAGCAGCGGCTCGCAGAACACGGTCGGGTCCCCGAAGGCGGACTCGGCCTCGCGGCGGGCGCCGGCGACGGCGTCCGCCAGCTCGTCCAGGGTCCGGACGATCCGCATGCCGCGCCCGCCGCCGCCCGCGGACGCCTTCACCAGCAGCGGCAGGTCGGCGGCGGTGACCTGCGCGGGGTCCAGCTCCGGCAGCACCGGGACCCCGGCCGCCGCCATCAGCTTCTTCGCCTCGATCTTCGAGCCCATCGCGGCGATAGCGGCGGGCGGCGGGCCGATCCAGGTCAGGCCCGCGTCGATGACGGCCTGCGCGAACGCGGCGTTCTCCGACAGGAACCCGTAGCCGGGGTGGACGGCGTCGGCGCCCGCGCGGCGCGCCGCGTCCACCACCTTCGCCGCCGCGAGGTAGGTCTCGGCGGGGGACGCGCCGGGCAGCCGCACCGCCGCGTCCGCCTCCCGGACGTAGGGCGCGCCGGTGTCGGGGTCGGAGTGGACGGCGACGGTCCCGATGCCGAGGTCCCGGCAGGCCCGGAAGACCCGGCGGGCGATCTCGCCGCGGTTGGCGACCAGCACAGTCTTGATCATCAGCTCACATCCGGAAGACGCCGAAGCCGTCGGCTCCGCGCACGGGCGCGTTGTGGACAACGGACAGGCAGAGGCCGAGGACGGTGCGGGTGTCGCGCGGGTCGATCACCCCGTCGTCGTACAGCCGGCCGGACAGGAAGAACGGCAGCGACTCCGCCTCGATCTGCGTCTCGACGAGCTCGCGCATCGCGCGGTCCTGGTCCTCGTCGTAGGCCTGGCCGCGCGCCTCGGCGGCCTGCCGCGCCACGATCGACAGCACGCCCGCGAGCTGCTGCGGCCCCATCACCGCCGACTTCGCGCTCGGCCAGGTGAACAGGAACCTCGGGTCGTACGCCCGGCCGCACATGCCGTAGTTGCCGGCCCCGTACGACGCCCCCATCACGATGGTGATGTGCGGGACCTTGCTGTTCGCCACCGCGTTGATCATCAGGGCGCCGTGCTTGATGATCCCGGCCTGCTCGTACTCCTTGCCGACCATGTAGCCGGTGGTGTTGTGCAGGAACAGCAGCGGCGTGTCCGCCTGGTTCGCGAGCTGGATGAACTGCGCGGCCTTCTGCGCCTCGGCGCCGAACAGCACGCCCTGCGCGTTGGCGAGGATCCCGATGGGGTAGCCGTGGATCCGCGTCCAGCCGGTGACGAGGCTGGTCCCGTACAGCGGCTTGAACTCGTCGAACTCGGAGCCGTCCGCGATCCGGGCGATCACCTCGCGCGGGTCGAACGGGATCTTCAGGTCCTCGGGGACGATCCCCGCCAGCTCCTCCGCGTCGTACCGCGGCTCCTCGACGGGGCCGGGCGCCGGGCCGAGCTTGCGGTGGTTGAGGTTCTTGACGATCTGCCGGCCGATGCGCAGGGCGTCCGCCTCGTCCGCGGCCATGTAGTCGGCGAGGCCGGACGCGCGGGCGTGCATCTCGGCGCCGCCGAGCTCCTCGTCGTCGGCCTCCTCACCGGTCGCCATCTTCACCAGCGGCGGCCCGCCGAGGAACACCTTCGCGCGCTCCTTGACCATGACGACGTGGTCGCACATGCCGGGGATGTACGCGCCGCCGGCGGTGGAGTTGCCGAACACCAGCGCGATCGTCGGGATGCCGGCGGCCGACAGCCGGGTCAGGTCGCGGAACATCCGGCCGCCCGGGATGAAGATCTCCTTCTGCGTCGGCAGGTCCGCGCCGCCCGACTCGACCAAGTTGATGACGGGGAGCCGGTTCTCGAGGGCGATGTCGGACGCGCGGAAGCTCTTCTTCACCGTCCACGGGTTGCTGGACCCGCCCCGGACCGTCGGGTCGTTCGCCACGATCATGCATTCCACGCCCTCGACGACGCCGATGCCGGTGACGACGCTCGCGCCGACGGGGAAGTCGCTGCCCCACGCGGCGAGCGGGCTCAGCTCCAGGAACGGCGAGTCGGGGTCGAGGAGCAGCTCGATGCGCTCCCTGGCCAGCAGCTTCCCGCGCTTGCGGTGCCGCGCGACGTACTTCTCGCCGCCTCCTTCGAGCGCCTTGGCGTGCTCGGCGTCCAGCGCCGCCAGCTTCTCCAGCATGGCGGCGCGCCGCTCCCGGTACTCCGGGCCGCCGGTGTCGAGCGTGCTCTTGAGGGTCAACGGACTCCCTCCGGGTTCGGGGTGTTCTCCGCCGCCGGGCCCTCGGCCTGGGACGGCGGGCCGAGCAGGGACTCGGGCACGTCGGCGAGGCGGGACCGCAGCCACTCCCCCAGCGCCTTGCCCTGCGGGTCGAACCGGGTCGATGCCGACACGCCCTCCTGCAGCAGGCCCTCGACGACAAAGTTGACGGCGCGCAGGTTCGGCAGGACGTACCGCCGGACGCGGTGGTCGCGGGTCTCGGGCATCAGCTCGTGCAGCCGCTCGACGGTGAGGAAGGGCTCCAGCCACCGCCACTGCGCGTCCGTCCGGGCCCAAACGCCGATGTTGGCGTCCCCGCCCTTGTCGCCGCTACGGGCGCCCGCGACCCGCCCCAACGGCACCCGCACGGTCTTCCCGGTTCCTCCGCTTTCCCCGGGTTCCGCGGTTTCCCCGGCGAGCGGTGAGGCCGGGTTGTCCACAGAACGGGGTTCCACTTCCGTGCCCCGACCTGGGGGTTGGACACTGGAAGTGGGGTCGCCCCCCTGGGCGGGCGGGGGTTGGCTCCCATGCGTTTCAGCTGCGGGAATCGCCACCCTCCTGCCGTCCGGGAGGACGGCGACGTGCTCGACCTCCCCGTTGGGCACGAACGCCGGCTTGTACACCCCGTACGGGCTCCCCTTGCCGGGCGGCGACGTCATCGTGAACCCGGGGTATCCGGCCAGCGCCAGCTCCACCACCGCGCCGCTGAACCTGCGCCCCACCTTCTCCGGGTCCGGGTCGAGGACGGCGCACCGCAGCAGCGAGGTCGCCTCGCCCTGCGTCGCGGGATCGGGCGCGGCGCCGCCGATGAGCGTCCACTCGACGCGGGCGGGCGGCGCGTCGCCGAACGCGGCCTCGAGCTGGGCCCGCGCGAACGCCGCCTTGGCCTCGATGCCGAGCCCGGTGAGGACGAACGTCATCTCGTTGCGGTGACCGCCGAGGTGGTTCAGGCACACCTTCGTCGTGGCGGGCGGCGGCGCCCCCTCGGCTCCGGTGATCCGGACCCGGTCGGGCCCGTCCTCCGCCAGCCGGACGGTGTCGAAGCGCGCGGTCACGTCCGGGCCGGCGTAGGCGGGCGCGCCGATCTCGTACAGCAGCTGCGCCGTGACGGTCTCGACGGTCACGGCGCCGCCGGTACCCGGATGCTTGGTGATCACGCTGGAGCCGTCGGCGTGCACTTCGGCAAGCGGAAAGCCCAGCGGCTTTACATTGTAGATTTCTTCGAAGAAGGCGTAGTTGCCGCCCGTCGCCTGCGCACCGCATTCCAGCACGTGCCCGGCGACCGTCGCCCCGGCCAGCGCGTCCCAGTCGTCGCGCGCCCACCCGAAATGCGCGGCGGCCGGGCCCACGACCAGCGACGCGTCCGTCACCCGTCCGGTGACCACCACGTCCGCGCCGGCCCGCAGGCACTCGGCGATGCCCCACGCCCCGAGGTAGGCGTTGGCGGTGAGCGGATCGCCGTACCGCGCGTCGGCCAGCCCCAGCTCACCGGCGCGCGGCAGCAGGTCGTCGCCCTCGACGTGCGCGATCCGCACGTCCACGCCGAGCCGCCCGGCCAGCTCGCGCAGCCGCTCCGCGAGCCCGCGCGGGTTCAGCCCGCCGGCATTGGTGACGATCTTGACGCCGCGCTCGGCGGCCAGCCCGAGGGACTCCTCCATCTGCCGCAGGAAGGTGGACGCGTACCCGCCGCCCGGGTCCTTCATCCGGCTCCGGCCCAGGATCAGCATCGTCAGCTCGGCCAGGTAGTCGCCGGTGAGGACGTCCAGGGGACCGCCCTCCAGCATCTCCCGCACCGCGCTGAAACGGTCGCCGTAGAAACCCGAGGCGTTGCCGATCCGCAACGGTCGACTCATGGCCAGCACCCTGCCAGCCCGGATCGAAAAAATCAATCGCGCTTGATTGTTTTCTGCGGGCGCGGTTTGGTTGACTGGAGGGCCACCCGAGCCGAGGAAGAGATGACCACGCAGGCGATCCCCCGCGAACCGCAGCAGGACCGCAGCCGCGCGACCCGGCGGCGCCTCCTGGAGGCGGCCGTCGACTGCCTCGCGTCCATGGGCTGGGCCGGCACCACGGTCGCCACCGTCGCCGAACGCGCCGGGGTGTCGCGCGGCGCCGCCCAGCACCACTTCCGCACCCGGGAGGAGCTGGTCACCGCGGCGGTCGAGTACGGCTCCGAGGTGCGGATGGCGCAGATGCGCGAGCACCTGGACGCGCTCGCCGACCGGCGGCCGTCCACCCTCGACGTCGTCACCCTGCTCGGCGAGATGTACACGACGCCGCTGTTCCGCGCCGCGCTCCAGCTGTGGGTCGCCGCCAGCTCCGACGAGCAGCTCCGCGCGCAGGTCCTGCCGCTCGAGGCCCGGGTCGGGCGCGAGGCGCACCGCCTCACCGTCGAGGCCCTCGGCGCGGACGAGTCGGTCCCCGGCGTCCGCGAGACCGTGCAGGCCACCCTCGACCTCGTCCGCGGGCTCGGCCTCGCCGACCTGCTCACCGACGACTCGGCCCGCCGCACCCGGCTGCTGCGCCAGTGGGCGGCGACCCTCGACCTGGCCCTGTCCGCGCGCTGAGAGACTGGACCGCCACGCCGGACGATCATCGAAAGGGCGGCAATGCTGCACGTGCTGAGGCTGGAGTACACCGAGTCGGAGGAGGCCGCCGAACCCCACGTCAAGGACCACGTGGCGTTCCTCGACCGGCATCACGCCGACGGCACCTTCCTCCTCTCCGGGCAGACGGTCCCGTCCGAGCAGGGCGGCCTCATCATCGCCGCGGGCGTCGACCGCGCCACCGCCGAGAAAATCGCCGGCGCCGACCCGTTCGTGCGCGCCAGAGTCGGCCGCTACACCATCACCACGATCGTCCCCGGACGCGCCCACCCCGACCTCGCCGGACTCCTGGCGGCGTTCCGTCCATGACCGGCGAGGCCCTCCATGACTTCCGGGCCGGCGACGTCCTCCGGATCTCCTGCCCGTTCACCGACGCGACCGTCAGCGCCGTCCATGCCTACAGCGTCTCCGTCCGCTGGCCGTGGTGGCAGGTGGACCCCGACAGCGACTTCATCCACTGGAACGGCGACGTCGCGCTTTCCCGCGCCTCCTCCATGGACAGGGAACGCGAGTTCTTCACGACGATCCCGGACACCGACGCGCTCGCCGCCGGCGACCGCTGCAAGGTCGGGATACCGCCGACGATCGTCCATGTCATGTCCGTCGAGCGCTTCGACCCGCCTCTGGAGACGGGCCGCCTCCCCCGCCCGCACCGGCACGTCGTCATCCTCCACCACGGCGAATCCGAGGACCCGGACGCGGAGTTCCAGGGCTACTCCATCGACCCCGACGACGATCAGCCGATCGCCCTGGACCTCGTCTTCCGCCCGTACGCCTTCCTGTGCGCCGACGACGAACTGGCCGACGCAGCCGGACGCGCCTGGCGCTTCATCGCTCCCTGGGACTGGCACCCCTTCGACGGAGGCACCGGCACCCCCGTCTGGCCGCTGACCCTCCTCTACCGCGACGGCGCCGAACCGACATCCACGTCGCTCAACGCCGTCGCCGAGGCCACCTCGACCGGCTCGCACGCGCAACAACTCGCGCAATGGCAGCGCTTGACGGGCGCACGCCCACCCGAACGCATCCACCCCGCCTCCGCGTGAAGGACGACGGGCCTGGCCGTGCTCATCTCGTGTGCGCCTCCAAGGCGTCGATGATCACGGGCCAGAGCTCACGCGGACGGTCATGCCCCATGTCGGGGATCAGCAGGAGCTCCGCGCCGGGCACGAGCTCCGCGGTGCGCCGGCCACCGCTGGGATCGATGAGCGTGTCGTCCAGGCCATGCATCACGAGGGTCGGCACCTGGACCTCCCGGAGGGCATCGGCACGCGAGCCGCTCAGGATCATCGCTCCGAGCTGACGCCCGACGCCGGCGGGGTAATAGGCCCGGTCATAGGACGCGGCAGCCAGCTCCCGCAGGACGGACGCGTCGCCATAGCGCTTGGAGGCCCACACCAGCTCCCGTTCCGCCGCCGCGATATATCCGTCCCGGTCCTGAGGCTTCGGAGCGAAGAGCACCGCCCTAGCCTCGGGACTGGAGCTGCCGTACTCGCTCTCCCCCGTCGACGACATCATGGACGTCAGGGTCAGCACCCGCTCCGGCTCGCTGATGGCCATCGTCTGCGCGATCATCCCGCCCATCGAGGCTCCCACCACATGGGCTCGCTCGACACCGAGCACGGTCAGCAAGCCGAAACCGTCGTCGGCCATGTCCTGCAGCCGGTAGGGAACCATCGCGATCGCGGACGCGAGGTCTCCCGAACTCACAGCGTCGATGAACCCGCCCATGTCGACCGGATGATCGTCGAATCTGGTCGACAGCCCGCAATCCCGGTTGTCGAACCGGATCACGTAGCGGCCACGATCCGCCAGCGCCCGGCAGAAGTCCTCATGCCAGGCGATCATCTGGGCACCGAAACCCATGACGAGCAGAACGGGAGAATCAGCGGGATCACCGAAACTCTCGTAGGCGATGGACACCCCGGACGACACATCGGCGATCGGCATACCCGCAGCCTGCCAGGGCCGGCCACTGGACCGCATCCAAATATTCGCCGGCCGACCACGCCCGCAGAAATGCGGAAGGCCCCGCCGTTTCCGGCGGGGCCTTCCTAATATGATTAAGGCGGGGTCCGACGATCCCACACGGTCACCCACTC
>NZ_JBEZJL010000088.1:0-45755 GCF_040651755.1 Actinomadura sp. NPDC048394
GAGCGCGAGCATCGCCAGGATCCCGGCGGCCAGCGTGAGACCGGGACGGCGGCCGGTCGGCCGCAGCAGGGCCCGGGTGATCCGCCCGCCGCTCTGGCGCCGTGGGCGGCGGGCTGGCCGAGCATCGCGGTGACCAGGGAGTCCAGGCTGACGTCCGCGACCCCGGCGCCGGGCAGCACGACCCGTCCGTCGCGCAGCACGGTCACCCGGGTCGCGATCCGCATGACCTCCTCCAGGAAGTGCGAGATGTACAGCACGGCGAGGCCGCGCTCGGCGAGGCGCCAGGTGACGCCGGCGAGCCGCGCGGCGGCCTCGCGGGGCAGCGCGGAGGTCGGCTCGTCCAGGATGAGCACGCGGGGCTCCAGCAGCAGCGCCCGGCAGATCTCCAGCAGCTGCCGGTCGGCGAGCGGCAGTTCACCGGCCCGGGCGCGGAGCGGCGGGTCGATGCCCAGTTCTTCCAGGACGGGCGCGGCGAGCCGCCGCATCTCGCGGGTGCTGACGAGCCCGCGGCGCCGGGGCGCCCCGTAGGGGAAGAGGTTCTCCAGCACGGTCAGGTCGTCGTAGGTCATCAGCTCCTGCGAGACGATCGCGACGCCCTGCGCGGCGGCCTGGCGGGCGCCGGCGAACCGGACGGGCTCGCCGTCCAGCTCGATGGCGCCGCCCTCGGGCCGCACCACCCCGGAGATGATCTTCACGAGGGTGGACTTGCCCGCGCCGTTCTCGCCGACGAGCGCGTGCACCTCCCCCGCGTCCAGGGTGATGCCGACCCCGTCCAGCGCGGTGACGCCGCCGTAGTGCTTGACCAGGCCGGAGGCGACCAGCATGTCAGCGGGCCTCCTTGAGCGGCCGGATGCTCGCGTTCGGGTCCGCCAGCAGCCTGTCGAGCTGGGGCTTGTACCAGGCGTAGGCGTTCTGCACCGACTGCTGCCGCTTGAGGATCTCGTCGATGTTGCCGGAGTCCATCACCAGCCCGGGCGTCTTGAACCAGCCCGAGGGCAGCTTGCCCTTGCCGTCGCGGACCGCCTTGATGAGCAGCGCGGTCGCGATGTACCCCTTGAGGTAGTGCTCGGGGTCGATGCCGGCGAAGTTGGTGCCGCGCTTGATGGCGTCCAGCGTCTTCGGGTCGACGTCGAATCCGGCGGTCAGGTACTTGCCGTGCCGCTGCTCCTTGAGCCGGGCGAGGTTGTAGCTGTCGGCGTCGCCGACGCCGAGGAACGCCAGCGCGTCGGGGTGCGCGTTCACCTGCGCCTGCCAGGCGCCGTAGCTCTGCGCGGGGTCGCTGTAGGTCTGGAACGGGCCGAGGACGCGGATGCCCGGCGCCTGCTGAGCGAGCGTGTCCTTGATGCCCTTCGCGCGGCTGTCGAGGACGGGCGTCCCCGGGTTCGGGACGCCGATGACGATGGTGCCCTTGGCGTCCTTGCCGAGCTTCTTCACCGTCGCCTGCGCGAGCAGCGCGCCGAGCTCGTAGTTGTCGTTGCCGACGTAGAAGCCGACCTTGCTGCCGTCGGTGGGCGCGGTGTCCAGCGCGACGATCGGGATGCCCTTCTCGACGGCCTGCGCCGCCGGCCGGGTGAAGATCGGCGGGTCGAGGTTCTCCAGCACGATCCCGTCCGGGTGGGTGACGGTGAGGTTCTGGAACAGCTGCTGCTCGGCGGGCCCGTCTGTGTTCGGCGGGCCGACGACCTTGAAGTCGACGTTCCCGGCCCGCTTGGACGCCTCGGTCGCGCCCTCGTACATCTCGCGGGCGAAGTTGAGGCTGTAGTTGGCGACGGCGATGCCCATCTTCAGCCGGCCGCTCTTGCCGCCCGAGCCGCCGGTCCCGCAGGACGCGGTGGTCAGGGCGGCGCCGAGCAGCAGCGCCGCGGCGGCGGCGAGCGGCCCGCGGGGACGCGGGATCATGGGTTCCTCCCAGGTGAGCGCAGGTCACGGACCGCGCGCAGGTCACGGACGTCGCGGACGCGGCGCAGCAGCGGTGCGGCGCCGACGGCGACGAGGATGACGCCCCCGGTCGCGAACGTCGTCCAGTTGATGGGGACCTCGAAGAACACCAGCGCCGCGGTGACGGCGCCGAGGATGAGGGTGCCCGCCGCGGCGCCGAGGACGGAGCCGGTGCCGCCCTTCAGCGGGGTGCCGCCGATGATGGCCGCGGCGATGGCGGTGAGCTCGTAGCCCTGCCCGATCGTGGGGTCGCCGGCGATGAAGAACGCGAGCGCGAGCACCGCGGCGAGGCCCGCCATCAGCCCGGACAGCGCCAGCGCCGCGATCCGGGTGCGGGCGACGGGCAGCCCGCCGAACTCGGCGGCCTCCGGGTTGGAGCCGATCGCCCGGACCCGCGCGCCGAACCTCGTCCGGGTGAACAGCACGGTGAGCACCACGACGGCGAGCACGAACACCCACACGGCGTCCGGCACGCCGAGCAGCTCTCCGCCGCCGAGGACGCGGAACAGCGCGTCGCCCTGCGGCAGGTCGGTGATCTGCTTGCCCTCGGCGAGCGCGAGGCCGACGCCGCGCAGCAGCATCGCGGTGGCGAGCGTGACGATGAACGACGGCAGCCGCAGGTAGGTCGTCACCGCCCCGTTGAGCGCCCCGACCAGCGCCGACAGCGCCAGCACGGCCAGCGCCGCGAGCCAGGTGTTCCAGCCGTCGCGGATCAGCAGCGCGCCGACGACGACGCCCATCGCGTACATCCCGCCGACCGACAGGTCCACCTCCCGCATCGCGAGGGCGAACACCATGCCGAGCGCCATCAGCCCGACGTAGACGGAGTTGTGCGCGGTGGTGAGCAGGTTGCCGGTGCGCAGGAAGTCCGGCTGGAACAGCCCGACGCCGAGCACCAGCAGGATCAGCACGCCGACGACGCCGGCCTCGTCGGGGACCGGGCGGCGCGTCCGGCGGCGGGGCGCGGCGGCGCCGTCGCCGTTCGCCGGTGGCGCGTCGGCCGAGGGCTGTGGAACTGACATGCGGCGAGCATGTGACCGGCCGCTTCCGACGACAAGGACGCCGTTTCAATGAATGAAAACGGCGCCTTGTCGGCGCCGCCGCGGTGGCGCACGCTGCCGTTCATGACCGAGACGCCGTCCCTGAACGGAACGCAGCGGGTCGCCCTCGTCACCGGAGCCGCGGGCGGCCTCGGCCGGGAGTTCGCGGTCGCGCTCGCCGCGCGCGGCCACCGGGTCGCGGGGCTGGACCTGGCCGACATGTCGGGCACCGCGGAGCGCATCCCGGGCGACCGGTTCCTTCCGGTCCGCGCGGACGTGACCGATCCGGACGAGGTCGGTGCGGCGGTGGAGGAGGCCGCCGCCCGGTTCGGCGCCCTGCACGTCGTGGTGAACAACGCCGGGATCTACCCGCCGATCCCGTTCGAGAAGACGACGCTGGAGGACTGGCGCCGGATCATGCGGGTGAACCTGGACGGCCCGTTCCTGGTGTCGCGCGCCGCGCTCCCCCACCTGCGTTCGGCCGGGTGGGGCCGGATCGTCAACATCGTCTCTGCGGTGGTGTTCCTCGGTCCGCCCGACCTGGTCGCCTACACGACCTCCAAGGCGGGACTGGTCGGCTTCACGCGCGCGCTGGCGAGCGCTGTCGGTTCTGACGGGATCACCGTGAACGCGATCGCGCCCGGCCTCACCCGCACCGCGACCGCCGCGCGGACGACGGGCGCGGACGGCGGCTTCGACCGGGTCCGGGCCCTGCAGGTGGTCCCGGCGACCGAGGAGCCGCGCGACCTGCTGTCGACGCTGCTGTACGTGGTCGACGAGGGCAGCGGGTTCCTCACCGGGCAGACGATCAACGTCGACGGCGGCTCCGCCAAGCACTGACATCCGGGAAGGCAGGACATGAGGCCGATCGAGGTGCTGCTGGAGATCGCCCGGGACGAGGGCGTCACGCGGATCTTCGGCAACCCCGGCACGACCGAGTTGCCGCTGATGGACGCGCTCGTGGAGGCGCCGGACCTGCGGTACGTGCTGGGCCTGCAGGAGGCGTCGGTGGTGGCGATGGCGGACGGGTACGCGCGGGCGTCGCGCCGCACGTCCATGGTCAGCCTGCACGTCGCGGCGGGCGTCGCGAACGGGCTGATCGGGATGCTGAACGCGCTGCGGTCGCGGACCCCGATGGTGGTCGTCGCGGGGCAGCAGGACCGCCGGCACCTCGTCCAGGACCCGATGCTGTCGGGCGACCTGGTCGGGCTGGCGTCGGCGGCCACGAAGCAGGCGGTCGAGGTGCAGCACGCCCGCGACCTGCCGGTCCTTCTGAGGCGCGCGTTCGCGCTGGCGGCGCGGCCGCCGGCGGGCCCGGTGCTGGTGTCGGTCCCGATGGACCTGCTGGAGGAGGACGGTGACGTCGCGGTCCCCGCCCGGTCCCCCGTGACCGGCCCCGGACCGGCGGACGTCGCGGACGCGGCGGCGCTCCTCGCGGCGGCGGAGCGTCCGGTCGTGATCGCGGGTGACGGCGTGGGCCGGGCGGGCGCCGTCGCGGAGCTGGTCGCGGTCGCCGAGCGGCTCGGCGCGGTGGTGCACCACCAGCCGATGAACGACGGCGTCGACTTCCCCACCGGTCATCCGCTGTACGCGGGGATGCTGCCGCCGCGCAACGCGGTGATCCGCGAGACGCTCGCCGCGCATGACGCGGCGCTCATCGCGGGGTGCCACGCGTTCATGCCGCACCACTACACGCCCGGGCCGGCGGTCCCGGACGGGCTCGCGATCGTGCAGATCGACGAGGACCCGGCGGAGATCGGCCGCAACTTCGCCGTCCGGCACGGCCTGACGGGCGACCTCACCGGGACGCTGGGCGCGCTCGCCGCCGCGCTCGACGGGCGGGTGCCGTCCGCGAAGGAGCGGCTCGAACGGCTCGGCGCGGCGCATGCCCGTGCCCGCGCGGAGACGGAGGAGCGGGCCCGCGCCGCCTACGGCCCCGCGCCGATGGACCCGGGCGCCGCCGCGCACGCCGTCGCCGCCGGGCTGCCCGGCGACGCGATCGTGGTCGAGGAGGCGATCACGGCCGGGTTGAAGCTGCGCGCGGTGCTGCGCCAGGACCGGCCCGGCTCGTACGTGCACACGGTCGGCGGCGG
This sequence comes from Actinomadura sp. NPDC048394, assembly GCF_040651755.1. Lineage (NCBI taxonomy): Bacteria > Bacillati > Actinomycetota > Actinomycetes > Streptosporangiales > Thermomonosporaceae > Actinomadura > Actinomadura sp. NPDC048394. The sequence goes on from NZ_JBEZJL010000088.1 coordinate 5,072, forward strand.
GCTCGGCTGGGGCATCGGCGCCGCGGTCGGCACCCGGATGGCCGCGGGCGACCGTCCGGTGGTCGCGGTCCTCGGCGACGGCTGCGCGATGTTCGGCGTGCAGGGACTGTGGAGCGCCGCGCGCTACCGGGTGCCGGTCGCGTTCGTCGTCATGAACAACGGCGAGTACCGCACCCTCAAGGAGACCCTCGACGAGGGCGGCGGCGCGTCCGCCGAGCACCGCCGCTACGTCGGCATGGACCTGGCCCCTCCGGCGCTGGACTGGCAGGCCGCGGCGCGGCTGTTCGGCATCGCCTCGGTGCGCGCCGCATCGGCCGCCGACCTGGCGGACGCGGTCGCGTCGGCGAAGGACCTGGAGGCGCCGCTGCTGATCGAGGCCCCGGTCGCCGGGCACGCCCCCTCGTCCGGCGACCGGCCTCCGGGCGCCCGGTGAGCGGCGGGCCGCGCCCCCTTGCCGGGACGCGCGATCACGGTGACGATCGGGGCATGGAAACGCGCGCCCGCGGAGCCGAGCCGGAGCCGGAACCACCGCGGTCGGTGCTGGCGCGCGGGCTCAGCCTGCTGGACGCCTTCGGCTCCGCCGACACCGAGCTGACGCTGACCGAGCTCGCCGCCCGGACCGGGCTGCCCAAGCCGACCGCGCACCGGCTGCTGGCCGAGCTGGTGCGGTGGGGCGGCGTCGAGCGGACCGCGGCCGGCTACCGGCTGAGCATGCGGCTGTTCGTCCTCGGCCACCGGGCGCCGAGCCCGCGCGGGTTCCGCGAGGCGGCGCTCCCCCACATGGAGGACCTGTACGAGGCGACGCACGAGAACATCCACCTCGCCGTCCTGGACGGCGTCGACACGCTGTTCCTGGAGAAGGTGAGCGGCCGCCGGTCGATGCCGATCATCTCCCGGGTCGGCGGGCGGCTGCCCGCATACTGCACCGCGACCGGCAAGCTGTTCCTCGCGCTCGGGCCGCAGGAGCGGCTGGACCGGGTGCTGGACGCCGGCCTCGTCCGGCACACCCCGCACACGATCGTGATGCCGGGGCTGCTGCGCCGCGAGCTCGCCCGCACCGCCGACCGCGGCTACGCGGTGAACCGGGAGGAGTCGGAGGCGGGGGTGTCCGCCGTCGCCGCGCCCATCCTCGACCGCCGCCGCCGGGTGATCGCCGCCCTGTCCATCACCGGCAACGTGTGCCGGCTGGACCTGGACCGCCTCGCCCCCGCCGTGCGGACCGCCGCTCTGTCGCTGTCCCGGGAGCTGGCCCGCGACGGCGCGCCCCCGCTGCCGCCGCGGTTAAGAACCTCCTGAGCGGCGTCTAAGCGTCCTCTCACCCTCCGCTCAGAATCGGTGGCCCACAGTGGTGGCCGGATCTACCGAGGGAGTGCGGATGACGGAGGCGGGCGCGGGCGCGCCGCGGATCCTGGTGGCCGACGACGACCCGGCGGTGCGGTCGGCGCTGGAGCGCGTCCTGCGCTTCAACGGCTACGAGGTGGAGCTCGCGGCGGACGGCCTGGAGACGCTCGAGGCGATCGACCGGGCCGCCCCGGACGCGGTCGTGCTCGACTGGATGATGCCGAACCTGGACGGCATCGGCACCTGCCGGATGCTGCGCGGCCGCGGCGACGACCTGCCGGTGCTGCTGCTGACGGCGCGGGACGAGCTGGACGACCGCATCGCCGGGCTCGACGCGGGCGCCGACGACTACATCGCCAAGCCGTTCGAGCTGGAGGAGCTGACGGCGCGGCTGCGGGCGCTGCTGCGCCGCTCGCGCGGGTTCGGCGCGGAGCCCGGCGGCGACGAGGTGCTGCGGTTCGCGGACCTGGTGATGAACGTCGACACCCGGGAGGTGCGCCGCGGCGGGCGGCCGCTGCACCTGACCCGCACCGAGTTCGACCTGCTGGAGCTGCTGATGCGGCGGCCGCGGCGGGTGCTGGAGCGGGCCCGGATCCACGAGGAGGTGTGGGGGTTCGACTTCGGCCGCTCGTCGAACTCGCTGCACGTCTACATCGGCTACCTGCGCCGCAAGACCGAGGAGCACGGCGGGCCGCGGCTGATCCACACGGTGCGGGGCGTCGGGTACGCGCTGCGGGAGGGCCCGGTATGAGGGTCCGGTGGTGGCGGCGGTGGCACGGGCCGTCGCTGCGGGCGCGGGTCGCGCTGCTGGCCGCCGGGACGGTCATCGCCGCGATCGTGGCGACGTCGTGGGTGTCGTTCACCATGTTCACCGGGCGGCTGCACAACGAGATCGACCAGACCCTCATCGGGCAGGCGCAGACGCTCGCCGACAACGTCAACGGCCGGCCCGGCGACCGGCACGACGGCGACCTGCTGGCGGCGCTGGACATGAGCGCCGCGACGGTCCGGGACGGCCGGGCGGTCTCGCCGCCGGGCACCCGGACGCCGCCGCCCGTCGACCAGGCGGCCGTGCGCCGCGTCTCGGCGCCCGGCGGCCCGCCGTTCGTGCTGGCCGACGGCGAGTCGGGCGGCGTGCACATGCGGGTGATCACGGTGCGGGCGCAGGACGGGACGGTGATCGTGCTGGGCCGCTCGCTGACGATGGTCGACGAGACCGTCACCGGCTTCCAGTACATCACGATCATGGTCGGGGCGGGCGCGGCGGTGCTGGCGGCCGGCGCGGGCATCGCGGTCGCGGGCGCCGGCCTGCAGCCGGTGCGGCGGCTGACCCGCGCGGTCGCGGCGATCGCCCGCACCCAGGACCTGAACACCGAGCCGATCCGGGTGTCGGGCGACGACGAGATCAGCCGGCTCGCGGGGAGCTTCAACGCGATGCTCGCCGCGCTGAACCGGTCCCGGGAGCGGCAGCGGCGGCTCGTCGCCGACGCCGGGCACGAGCTGCGCACCCCGCTGACCAGCCTGCGCACCAACATCGACCTGCTGATCCAGTCGCGCGCCCACCCCGAGCGGACCCTCCCGCACGGCAGCATGGACGCGCTCCTCGGCGACGTGAAGGCGCAGCTGCGGGAGCTGACGAACCTCGTCGGGGACCTGGTCGAGCTGGCCCGCGACGACGAGCAGGCCGCGGTGCGCACCGAGGTCCGGCTGGACCGGGTCGTCCCGCAGGCGGTCGAACGGGTGCGGTTGCGGGCGCCGGCGGCGACGTTCGAGACGCGGCTGGAGCCGTGGCTGGTGCTCGGCTCGGAGCCGGCGCTCGTCCGCGCGGTCACGAACCTGCTGGACAACGCGGTGAAGTTCAGCCCGCCGGACGGCACCGTCCGGATCGACCTGCGGGACGGGGAGCTGCTGGTCGCCGACGAGGGGCCGGGCATTCCCGAGTCGACGCTCCCCTACGTCTTCGAGCGCTTCTACCGCGCGCCCGAAGCCCGCGCGCTGCCGGGCTCCGGGCTGGGGCTGGCGATCGTCCGGCACACCGCCGAGCAGCACGGCGGCACGGTGTCGGCGTGCAACCGGCCCGAGGGAGGCGCGCTCATGCGCCTGCGCCTTCCTGGAACACCGCGGGCGTCCGCGAGCCCGCCGGGCCGAGCATCACGATCCGGTCCGCCTTCGGCGCCAGATGCAGGTCGTGGGTGATGAGGATGGTCGTCCGGCCGGCCATCAGCCGCCGCAGCGGGCCGAGGACGTTGCGGGCCGTCCGCGCGTCCAGGCCGGTGGTGGGCTCGTCGAGCACCAGGACCGGCGCGTCCCGCACCATGGCGCGGGCGATCCCGATCCGCTGCCGCTGGCCGCCCGACAGGAGCCGTCCCCGCTGCCCGATCTCGGTGTCGTAGCCGTCCGGCAGCGCGCTGATGAAGTCGTGGGCGTCGGCGGCGACCGCCGCGGCGACGATCTCCGCCTCGGTCGCGTCCGGCCTGCCGTAGGCGATGTTGTCGCGGACGGTGCCGGAGAACATCAGCGTCTCCTGCTGCAGCACGGTGACGGTGTCGCGGAGCGCGGCGAGGGACAGCTCCTGCAGCGGGATGCCGTCCAGCCGGATCCCGCCGGAGTCGGGGTCGTAGAACCGCAGCAGCAGCTTGGTGACCGTCGACTTCCCGGCGCCGCTCGGTCCGGCCAGCAGCACCAGCTCACCGGGCCCGGCCCTGAAGTGCAGGTCCTCGATGACGGGACGGTCGGCGCCCGGGTAGCGGAACGTCACGTGGTCGAAGGCGACACGCCCGCGCCGCGCGACCCGGGTGCGGGCCGCCGGATGTTCGGCGACCGCCGGGCGGGTGCGCAGCACCTCCTGGACGCGGTCGGCGCCCGCCGCCGCCTCGGACGCGGTGAGCGCGAGCTCCCCGAGGCTCTGCACGTTCGGGTACAGGTACCCGAGGTAGGCGGCGAAGGACAGCAGCCCGCCGAGCGTGATCCGGTGTTCCTGCAGTTCCCACGCTCCTGCTCCGAGCACGACAAGCACGCAGACCGTCTCGACGACCTCGACGAGCGGCCCGTACAGGCTGGACAGCCGGGTCTCGGCCATCTTCGCCGCCAGCCAGGTGCGCCCCTCGGCGTGCAGCCGCCGCGCCTGCAGCTCCTGCCGGTTGTAGGCCTGGACGAGCGGCTGGTTCGACAGGCTCTCCTCGACGGTGCCGACCATCGCGCCGTTGCTGAGCCGCTCCTGCCCGGCCGCCGCCCGGAACCGCCCCGAGAACCCCCGCGTCACCAGCAGGAAGACCGGGACGAGCGCGCACGCCACCAGCGCCAGGTCCCACCGGACGGCGAACGCGGCGGCCACGAAGAACACCGCGCTGACGACGGCCGTCACCAGCCGGACGAGCCCGGACGCCACCAGTTCCTCGATCGCCTCGATGTCGTCGGTCAGCCGCGCCATCAGATCGCCGAGGCGGCCCCTGTCGAAGAACTCCGGTGACAGCGTCTGGACGTGCGCGAACACCCGGTCGCGCAGCCGCAGCAGGAACCGCTCCCCCGCGAGCGTCGTCACGTAGTCGCCGACGAACGTCATCAGCGCGGCGACCAGCGCGACGCCGAGCCACCCGGCGGCGGGCGTCCAGAAGGCGGCGAGGTCGCGGGCGGCCAGCGCCTCGTCGGTGATGACGCCGAACAGCCGGATCGCCGCGACCTCGCAGCCGGCCGCCGCGACGGCGAGCGCGCCGCCGAGCAGCAGCAGCCGCCGGTCGCCCCGCATGAGCGGCCAGAAATGCCGGAACGTCGTGCGCACCGACACGACGGGCGCGGCCTCCGAAAGAGATGTGCGGGCCACGTCCCCTCCCATCATTCCCGCGCGTTCCCGCGCATGAAAAAAGGACGGGAGCCGGCAGGGCGAGTCCGCTCTCTCCCCCCGCCGGCTCCCGCCCGGCTCGGCTGCCGCCCGTTACTTGGCGTTCGTCCGCGGGGCGGGCTTGCGGCGGCGGTGCTTCTTCGGCGGGACCGGCTTGACCGGGCGCTTGCGGGGCTTGGGAGCGATCTTCTTGAAGCTCATCTCGACTTCCCTTCGGTTTCTCCTCGCCGCGTTCGCGGCCTTGCAGAAATGAACTTACCGAGCCGACCCGATGACCATTCGCAAATGGGACTGAATTGCACCGAAGAGAAAGATAAGAGAATGCTAAGCGCCATTCCGGGAGCGCGAAGGCCCCCGGCGCGGCGCGCCGGGGGCCTTCGTTCCGCCGTCAGATGTAGACGGCGTCGTGGAAGGCGATCTCCGCCTCCAGCATCCCGCCGAACCAGCGGACGAGCAGGTCGTCGGGGACGCTCTCGGGCAGGGCGTCCACCTGGCGGGCGAGCGCGTCCACGCCCTCGCGGAACGCCGCGGTCGCATGCAGCGCGACCCAGTCCGCGATCGGGCCGGACGGTGCGCCGCCTCCCGCGTGGGCACGGGTGCACCAGGCGAGATACAGGCTCTCGGCGGCGAAGAGCACCGTCGTCACCGCCCCATAGCCGCCCTCACGCGCTGCGGCCAAGGCGAAGTCGGACAGGATCCGCGCGCGCTCCGCGGCACCCGGCCGCGCCTCTACGGGCCAGGCCGCGCGGGCGGCGCGGAAGTAGTCCGCCTGCTCGGTGGTCAGCGCGTAGACGGCGCGCGCGTTGCGCTCCATGGCCGTCCAGTCGGGCGCGTCCCACACCGCGAGGCCGTGCAGCCGGGCCGCCGTCGCCACGAACGACGCCTCGATCTCCAGGTAGTCGGCGTAGTCCTGGTCCCCGATGGCGCCCGTCGCGACCTCCTGGACGAAGCGCATGGCCAGCGCCCGTTCCATCGTCGTGGAACAGGCGTCGAGCAGCCGCTGGGAGCGGGTCACCGCGCGAGCCACTCGACGAGGCCGCCGAACACGCGGGCGTAGCCGTCCCATTCCTCGCAGAACGGCTTGGGCGCCCAGTGCGGGGAGCAGTCGGAGGTGAACACCGCGGACCGCCCCTTGCCGTATCCGGCGACGGCGACCAGCGGATCGCCGTTGAGCGTCGCGAGGACGTCGGTGTTCTGCCGGGCGCGGACCCGGTTGTAGCCGAGCAGGGCGGGCCACTCGCCCTCCACCCCGCCGAGCGCGGCGTGGCCGGCGGCGGTGACCTCGGCGTTCGCGCCAGCGGGGAGCTCGACGCGGTCGTCCTCGGGGAGCAGCTCGACCGGCAGCGCCTCGTGCAGCGCCGTGTTGCGGAAGGCGGCCTTGCCCTCGAAGCCGGTGAACGACAGGTACCCGCCGACCATCAGCAGCCCGCCGCCGTCCGCGACCCAGGCGCGCAGCGCGCCGAGCCGGTCCGCGCCGGGCACGGCCTGCTCGAACACCTGCGGGGCGAGCTGGATGGAGTTGGCGCCGATGTCGGACAGCACGACCACGTCGTAGCGCCCGAGCGCGTCCGCGTCCCCGGGGAACTCGGCCGGCACCAGGTGGGCGGGCATGTGCTCGACCTCGTGGCCCCGGCTCTCCAGGGCCCGGCGCAGCGGCTCGACGCCGGTCACGTACGAGCTGGTGGTGAAGGAGTCCACCCCCTTGATGTGGGTGGACTGGGAGACCCAGCTCTCGCCGGCGATCAGGACGCGGCTCACTATCGATCCTCTCTCTCGGGTGGGAAAACGCGGGGGGACGGGGCGCCGGCGGCCGGTCAGGCCGCGGACTCGAAGAGTCGGGCGGGGTTGCCGCGCAGCAGGCCGTCGACGACCTCCGGGGCTACGCCGAGCGCGGCGAGCCGCCGCGCGAACAGCAGCGGCACGTACTGGAAGCCGTTGCCCCCGTAGGTGGTGAGCATGCTCTTGAGGAACACGTCGTGGCTGAGCAGCAGCCGCCCGCCGTGCCCGCGCGCGATCAGCCCGGCGACGGCGCGGGCCGTCTCGTCCGGGGAGGGCGACTGCCCCTCCCCCGGGTACAGGAACGGCATGCCGATCATGTCGAACTCGAGCCACACCCCCCGGTCGGCGACCGACAGCTGGTAGCCGAGGTCGCCGCCGGACGGGTCCATGTGGCACAGCACCACCGCGCCCGGCGGCACGCCGTACTCGTCCAGGACGATGTCGAGCACCTCGTGGGCGCGGCGCTGCCAGCCCGGCAGGTGGACGTACAGCGGGACGCCGGTCTCGCGCTGCGCGCGGGCGGCGGCGCGCAGCGCGACGTGCTCGGCCGGGGTGAAGTCGGGCGACACCCCGATCTCCCCGATCACGCCGGGCCGGACGCCGGTGCCGTCCACGCCGTTCGCGAACTCGGCGACCAGCTCGGCCGCCATCCGCTCCTCGCCCGCCGTGGCCAGGTGCGCCGGGTGGTACTGCTCCAGGTACCAGCCCGAGCCCATGACGATCCGCAGGCCGCTGCGCTCGGCGAACGAGCGCAGCGCCACCGGGTCGCGGCCGAGGCCGCCGGGCGTGACGTCCACGACCGTGCCGCCGCCCGTCGCGGCGAACGCGCGCAGGTCCGACAGCATCGCCGCGTCGTCGTCGAGCGTGCAGTGGTCCAGGCAGTCGTACGGACGTTCGCGGAGCAGCCATGCCAGGCCGGGCGTCGTCCGGGCGTCGCGCAGGAAGGCGAGCGCCGGATCGGTGGCCGGCTTCACCGCCTTGCGGACGTCGTTGCGCAGGTGCTCGTGGGTCAGGGTGAGCCCGAGCCCGTCGCTCGCGACGGGCCCGGACACCGTCATCACGGGCACGGCGCCCGGCCGGGTCTCCGGGACGGTCATGTCCGTCCCAGCAGCTTGGCGCCCAGCTCGGAGAGCGTGCGGCCGCGCAGGTTCAGCCAGATCGCGGCGAGCAGCACCAGCCCGGTGACGATCGGGGTGAGGAAGGGGCTCACGCCGAGCAGCGTCAGCCCGTTGGCGATCACGCCGGTGATCACGGCGCCGATGATGCTGCCGATCATGGTGCCGCGGCCGCCGAACAGGTCGGTGCCGCCGAGCACCACCGCGGCGATCACGGTCAGCTCGAAGCCCTGCCCGGAGTTGGCCGAGCCGGAGCCGAGCCGCGCCGCGGTGAGCAGCCCGGCGACGCCCGCCGCGAGGCCCGCCAGCATCAGCGTGACCATCTTGATCCGGGCGGTGTTGACGCCCGCGCGGCGCACCGACTCCTCCTGCGAGCCGATCCCGTTGACGTAGTTGCCGAACCGGGTCCTGGCCAGCAGGATCCCGCCGACCACCACGGTGGCCAGCGCGATCCACGCCAGCGCGGAGAAGCCGAGGAACTTCGCCTCGCCGATCTTGGCGACGTACAGCCGCCGGTCGATCGGCACCGAGAACCCCTTGGTCCACAGCTGCGCGAGCCCGCGGATCACCGACATCGTCGCCAGCGTGACGATGAACGGCGGGATCTTCTGGTAGGCGGCGAGCCAGCCGTTGACCGCGCCCCAGAACAGCCCGGCCGCCAGGGCCGCGACGATCACGATCGAGGAGTCCCAGCCGGCCTTCAGCATCTCCGCCGTGCCGACCGCGACGAACGCGACCGTGGAGCCCACCGACAGGTCGATCTGCCCGGTGGTGATCACGAAGGTCATCGCGACCGCGACGATCAGCGTGATCGCCACCTGGGTGGCGAGGTTCGACATGTTGTCGAAGCTCAGGAAGTTGTCCGCGCCGATGCCGAAGCCGACGAACAGCGCGACGGTGACGCCGAGCATCGCCAGCGTCGCCTTGTTGGCGCGCTCCCAGCGGCTCGGGGTCTTCGCCAGGACGGTCGGGGCGGGCGGGGCCTGCACGCTCATCAGGCCACCTCCTCGGTGTGCTCGCTGCCGGAACGGGTGATCATGGCGACGAGCCGCTCGATGTCCAGCGCGGACACCGGCTCGTCCTCGACGCTGCGGCCCTCGTACATGACGGTGATGCGGTCGCAGACCTCGAACAGGTCCTGCAGCCGGTGGGTGATCAGGATGACCCCGACGCCCTGCGCCGCCACGTCCTTGATCATGGCGAGCACCTGGCGGACCTCGGCGACCGCCAGCGCGGCGGTCGGCTCGTCCAGGATCAGCACCCGCGGCTTGAACGACACGGCGCGGGCGATCGCCACGGCCTGCCGCTGCCCGCCGGACAGGTGCCCGATCTCCTGGTAGGTCGACTTGACCCGGACGTGCAGGTCCGACAGCGTCTCGGCGGCCTTCTCGTGCATGGCGCGCCGGTCGATGAACGGGCCCTTGCGCGGTTCGCGGCCGAGGAACAGGTTGCTCGCGACGTCGAGGGTGTCGCACAGCGCGAGGTCCTGGTAGACGATGCCGATCCGCTCGCGGCGCGCGTCCGCGGGGCTGGCGAACCGCACCTCCCGGCCGTCGATCGTGATCTGGCCCGCGTCGTGCTGGACGGCCCCGGCCAGCACCTTCATCAGCGTGGACTTCCCGGCGCCGTTGTCGCCGACGAGGCCGAGCACCTCGCCGGGCGCGAGGGTCAGGTCGACGCCGCGCAGCGACTGCACCGCGCCGAACGACTTGGTGATGCCCTTCAGCGTGACCAGCGGTTGATCGCCCATGATCACTTCTCCAGGTAGTACAGGTAGTCCCCGACGTTGGCGGGGGTGACGATCTGGGTCGGGACGGGGACGTCCTTCGGCGCCGAGCGCTTGCACGCCAGGTCGATCGCGGCGTTCATCGCGTCGTAGCCGAACTGGAAGGTGTTCTGCTGGACGACGCCCTTGATCCAGCCGGCCTTCAGCCCGTCCACCGCCTGGCTGGACAGGTCCCAGCCGACGACCTGGAGGTCCTTGGTGCGCTGCTGGCTGACCACTGCGGCGGCCAGGCCGATGAGCGCGGGCTCGCCGGTGGCGTAGGCGTAGGGCAGGTCCGGGTTGCCGGTCAGCAGGTTCTCCGCGGCGGTCTGCGCGTTCTCCTGGATGTTGCGGCCGTCCACGACGTTCTTGATCTTCATGCCGTGCGCGGTGACCTCGTCGGAGAAGCCCTTCTGCCGCTCGTTCTGGATCGTGCTGTTGAGCGCGCCGACCACGCCGATGTCGCCCTTGCCGCCGGAGATCTTCAGCAGCGCGTCGGCGAGCTGCTTGCCGCCCTCGGCGTTGGCGGTGCCGACCTGCGTGGACACCGCCGGGTCGTCGACGGTGGCGTCCACCGCGACGACCGGGATGCCGGCGTCCTTGGCGCGCCGGATCGCCGGCTTGATGCCCTCGGTGTCCACCGCGTCCACGATGATCGCGTCGTAGTGGCCGGCGACCATGTCGTCGATGGCGTTGGCCTGCGTGGTGGAGTCGTCGTTGCCGTTGACGACCTGCACCTGCGCGCCGGCCTTGCCCGCGACGGTCTTGGCGCCCGTGTTGATCTGGTTGAAGAACAGCGCCTGGAGGTTGATCGGGACGAGCCCGATCTTCGGGGCGCGGCCCTGCACCTTGCAGGCCTGCGCGATCCGCTGGGGCGGCGGCGGGCCCTGCTCGGTCGCCTTCTTCTCCGCCGCGATCTCCTTGCGGGCCTGGACGTCGCAGGCGGTCGTCGCCGTCAGCAGCAGGCCGAGCGCGACCGCGGCCGTCACCGTGCGTCGCATCATGTCTCCTCTCCATGGCGCCGCGCGAGCGCGGGGGACGCGTCCGGACCGGTTCCGGGACGAACCGTGTCCGTGGGGGCCGTATGTGCTTGAGCTGTGGTCGCCTCGGCGGGGTGCGCTCCGGCGGAGTCGATATAGGCGAGGACGGTCGCGCGATGCGGCAGCCCTGCGCGCGCGCCGGGCCGGGTGCACGACAGGCCCGCGGCGACCGCCGCGACCCGCGCCGCCTCCAGCGGACCGGAGCCCCGGTCCAGTTCCGCGCAGTAGGTGCCGGCGAAGCAGTCCCCGGCGCCGGTGGCGTCCACGGCGGTCACCTCGATCGCCGCGCCGGCGTGCCGGGCGCCGTCCGGCGTGAACAGCGTCCAGCCCCGGGAACCGTCCGTGACCACCAGGTTTACCCGATGTTCGGTGGCGGTCGCGGCGAGCGCGTCGTCGCCGCCGAGGAACGCGGCGGCCTGCGCGCGGCCGACGATCGCGTGGTCGGCGGCGGCGAGCGCGGCACGGGCCGCCGCGGGCCCGTCGCACCCGTCGAGGTCGACGACGACCCCGGGCGGGCCCTCGCCGAGCACGCCGGCCGCCGCGGGGAAGCGGTAGCCGTCGAGGTAGAGCCAGTCCGCGCCCGCCGCGCGCGCCTGCGCGGCGACGGCGGCGACGTGCTCGGTGGTGACCAGGTCGTCCTGGCTGATGATGGAACGTTCCCCGTCGGGGGTGAGCAGGACCACGGCGGTCGTGAGGACCCCGGTCCGCGACGTCCACCCGGTGCCGACGCCGTCGGCGGCGAGCGCGTCGAGGAACGCGGTGCTCGCCGGGTCCGGCCCGACGACGCCGGCGAACCGGACGTCGGCGCCCATCCGCGCGGCCGCCACCGCCGCGTTCGCCCCCATCCCGCCCTCGCCGCGGCGCACCGCGGTGGCCTGGACGCGGGCGGCCGGCCCCGGCAGGACCGGGACGGCGACCGTGAGGTCGACGTTGGCGTAGCCGCAGAACACGATCATGGGAGGACCACGCCCGCCTTCGCCGCGGCGGCGGTCAGCTCCCGCACCTTCGCGGCGTCGACCCGGCCCCACCAGCGGCCGTTGTCCTTCACCGAGGACGCGACGATCACCCCGTCGCAGGCCGGCAGCAGCTCCCCGACGTTGCCGGCGCTGATCCCCGAGCCGATCACGACCGGCAGCGTGGTGTTCGCCGCGATGCCCTCGACCTCGTCCAGCGCGGCGGCGTCGCCGGTCCGCGAGCCGGTGGCGATCAGCACGTCGGCGCCGAAGAACTCGGCGTCCTCGGTCTGCTCGGCGAGGGTCCGGTCCGCGACGATCGCGTGCGCGCCGTGCTTGACGTGCACGTCCGCGAAGATCTTGACGGGGTTCGCGCCGATCCGGCTGCGGTAGCGGGTGGCGTGCGCGGCCTGGCCCTCGATGATCCCCTCGTTGGCGACGTAGGCGTTGGCCCACTGGTTGACGCGGACGAACCCGGCGCCGCCCGACCAGGCGGAGGCGATCGAGCACTCGGCGGCGTTCGACAGGACGCTGACGCCGACCCGCCCGGCGGTCGCGTGCCGGACCCGGTCGGTGACGACGGCCATGGCGGCGGCGGTCTCGTAGCCGTGCTCGCCCGGCTTGAGGAACGGGATGTCCCAGTGGTTCTCGACGATCACGCCGTGGGCGCCGCCGTCCAGGTAGGCCCGCGCCTCCTCGATCGCGAACGCGCAGATCTCGTCGAGCGGCACGCCCTCGTAGTGCGGGCTGCCCGGCAGCGGCGGCAGGTGCACGGCGCCGATGACGACCTTGGGGGTGCCGAACAGCTCCTCGACGGCGTTCGGCTTCGGCGGGAACACGCCCAGTGCCCGCTCGCTCCCCGTCGTCCTCACCATGTCGCCTCCTGTGTAATCGATTGCAGTCGTGTTGTCCTGCACCGTAGATACGGATCCCGCAGGCCGTCAAGGGGGTATGATCGGGTCGTCTGTTGTCGATCTGCCCAGCATCCGGGCTTCCGCCAAGCTGGAGAGGTAAACGATTGCAGCGGGTCACGATCGCCCAGGTCGCCGAGCGCGCCGGGGTCTCCACCGCCACGGTGTCGCGCGTGCTGTCCGGCCGCGGGCCCGTGTCGGCGGCCGTCCAGCGCAAGGTCCGGAAGGCCGCCGACGACCTCGGATACCAGGTCAACTCCATCGCCCGGGCGCTGCGCAACAGCCGCACCGACACCGTCGGCATGGTCGTGCCGAGCATCTCCAACCCGTTCTTCACCTCGCTGGTGGAGAGCGTCGAGCACGCCCTCGGCCGCGAGGGCAAGGAGCTGCTGCTCTGCGACGCCCGGTCCGACCCGGAGGTCGAGGCGCGGCGGCTGGCCACCCTCGTCGCCCGCAACGTCGACGGCATCATCGTCAGCCCGAGCCACGGCACGCTCAGCGGCGCCGCCGTCCAGGAGACCGCCGGGCGGCTCCCCCTGGTCCAGCTCGACCGGTTCGTCGGCGGCACCAGCACCGACTGGGTCGGCGTCGACGACGTCGCCGCGATGCGCCAGGTCATGGACCACCTGCACGCGGGCGGGGCGCGGTCGGCGGCGTTCGCCGGCTCCCTGCTGACCAACTCCTCCACCGAGCAGCGCTTCGCCGGGTTCCGCCGCCGGTCCGAGGACCTCGGCATCGCCGTGGACCCCGACCAGATCCTGCTCGGCGACTACAGCGTGGAATGGGGCGAGACGGCCGCGGCGCGGCTGATCGCCGCCGGCGACCTGCCGGACGCCATCGTGTGCGCCGACGACCTGATCGCGCTCGGCGTGACCCGGGCGTGCCGGGCGCACGGCGTGGACGTCCCGGGCCGGGTCCAGGTCACCGGATACGACAACATCGAGTTCTCGCGGCTCAGCGAGCCCGCGCTCACCACCGTCGACCAGCCCCGAGACCGGATCGCGACCGAGGCCGTGCGGCTGCTGGCCGCGGCCGCCGGCGAGGCCGACGGGGACCGCGGGCCGTCGGCGCACATCGCGCTCGTCCCGACCCTGGTCGTCAGGGAGAGCACGCGGGCGAAGGCCTGAGACGTCCGGCCGCCCGGCCGGGCCCGGAGAGGGAGGTCAGGAGATGGGCGACGCGCTCGAGCTCGCGCGCCGGCTGGTGCGGATCGACACCCGGGGCGGCGGCGAGCGGCGGGCCGCCGACGTCGTCGCGGACGTGCTGGACCGGGCGGGATTCGCCGTGCGGGTGGACGAGCCCGCCGAGGGACGGGCGAACGTCGTGGCGCACCACGGCCCCAAGGCGGCGCGCGTCCCGATCACGTTCACCGGGCACCTCGACACCGTGCCCGCCGACCCGTCCGGCTGGTCCTTCGACCCGCTGTCCGGCGACGTCCGCGACGGGCGCCTGCTCGGCCGCGGCAGCAGCGACATGAAGGCGGGCGTCGCCTGCCAGGTCGAGGCGGCCGTCCGCGCCGCCCGCGACGGGCTGCCCGCGCCCCAGCTGGTGTTCACCTTCGGCGAGGAGACCGGCTGCGACGGCGCGGCCGTCCTCGATCCGGCCGCCCTCGCCGCCACGGACCTGCTGATCGTCGCCGAGCCGACGGGGAACCGGACGGTCCTCGGCCACAAGGGCACGCTCTGGCTGAAGGCCACGGCGCGCGGCGTGTCCGCGCACGGATCGCGGCCCGAGCTCGGCCGCAACGCCCTCGCGGCGCTGGCCGCCGCGGCGGTCCGCGTGCACGGGCACGCGGGCTGGCCGGTGAGCCCGACGCACGGGCCCGCGACGGTCAACGTGGGCACCTTCCACTCCGGCGTGCAGCCGAACCTGGTGCCCGACCGCGCCGAGATGCGGCTGGACGTCCGCACCGTCCCCGGCTTCGGCGCGGACGAGGCGGTCGCGGTGATCTCCGGGCTGTGCGGCGAGGAGGTCGAGCTGGAGCGGCTCGTGGACCTGCCCGGCGTCGCCACCGACCCGGCGTCACCGGGCATGCCCGAGGTGCTGGAGCTGCTCGCCCCCGGCTCGTCCGGGGTCGCGCCGGAGTACGCGACGTACTTCACCGACGCGTCCGTCCTCGTGGGCCTGCTCGGCGGGCCGGACGTGGTGATCTACGGACCGGGCGACCCCGAGCAGGCGCACGTGACCGACGAGACGTGCTCGGTCGCGCGCATCGACGCCGCGGCGGAGGCGCTGTACCGGCTGCTGTCCGCTCGCCCGCGGCACGCCGAGGGCTGACCTCGCGGCACCGTCCCGCACGCACGGCACGCTCCCGCACACGGCACCGTCCCGCACGGCACCGTCCCGCACACACGGGAACGCCCCGGCGATCGTTCGAATCGCCGGGGCGTTCCCGTTCCATGCGTTCCGGCGGTCACGCCGGGGAAGCCGCTGGGGCTCGTGTGGTGCGGCTCACGGAGCCGTCGCTGAGAGGTGGCCCGTGAGTCCCCTCACGGACGTCAGCCCAGAGGCTGCGGCTCGCCCTTGGTGCCCGCGCCGGAGCCCCAGGACAGGACCTGCCACTTGACGCCCTGGAGGTGTCCCTCGCCGGTGCCGGCGTCGTACTTGCTGTCGGGCTTGCCGCCGTCCAGCAGGTAGCGGAAGGTGTAGGTGTCGAGGTCGAGCATGACGCCGTCGTGCGAGGGGGCGCCGGGCCCGCGGTCGCCGATGAAGCCGGTGACGCTGCGGCCGTTGTAGGTGACCTTGACCTTGGTGTTCATCGGCCAGCTCGGGCTGGCGAACAGGCCCTTCTGCATCGGCTTGCCGCTCGCCGGGGCGCCGGTGTCACCGTTGATGCCGGAGCCGTCGTCCCAGAAGTAGGACGCGGTGGTCGTGCCGCTGAGGATCGCCTTCGGGCCCTTGTCGGCCTTCTTCTTGGCGTCCTTGGAGGTGGAGGCCTTGGCGTCCGACTTCTTCGCGTCCGACTCCTTGGACGCGGACTTCGAGCTGGACTCGGCCAGGGTCTTGGACGAGGTGTTCTTCTCGGGGGCCTTCTGCTTCAGCGCGGCCATGTCCTGCTGCTGCGCCAGGAGCTTGTCGGGCTTGGGAGCGGAGTCGTCGTGGCTGGCGGCCGCCACGCCGCCCACCAGCATCCCGGCAAGAGCCGCGCCGGTGACACCGGTCAACACGCGATTGATCGTCCGCTGCTGCATGAAAATCCTTAGTTCGGCGTACAGGGCAGCCGTTCCGGCGCCGGAGCACAGGGAGGATCCGGGCATGCGGAACGGGTTCCGAGACTCGGGACTCGGGAATGCCGCCGCGGTAAGGAACCCGCAGGGACGGCCCGCGGACATGACGGACCGCGCTCGCGTCCGTCCGCGCACGGCCCCTTGCGGGCATGCGTGCGACGCGGGCTTCGATGAAGCGGGAGAGAGTGCCGACCGGGGGCTCACTGGCCCCGCGCGGTCACGGCCGGTGCATGGTACGGCCGTGGTTCGGCTGAGGGTTCCCGCCTGGCGGGCGGGAGGCGGCGGCTATGCGATTGGCCAGGTCAACGGTGCTTTGACCTCGACCTGGCGTTGACTATATCCGGCATTACCGCTCTTGAGTCAAATGGGCGATTTCTTTACCTTTGGCCAGGTAGATCGTTTTTTCGGCCGATCGCCGGGATCGCCTTTCCCGCAGGGGATCCGGACGGGGCGGGCGCACTGGCGCCCGGATGGAAAGATCTTAAAGAACGATCTTTATGCGGCCAGAAAACGATCTTTTATGCCGCCCGGAGCGCCGATCAAGGACGCCCGGGAAGCGGAGATCAACAAAGGCGCGGCGAGGCGTCGAAGTGAGCCGGCGCACAAGAAAACCCGGCCGGGCGAACCGGCCGGGTGGATGCCAGAGACGGCCCGGAGCAGGCCGTGGACCACGACACGGCCCGGCGGCGGCCATGACGGCGGCGCCGGGCCGCGGACCACGCACGGCGGTCCGGAGTCAGATGAAGGGGACCCGGATCAGTGCGTCGGGTAGACCGACGGCACCAGCGGGGTCGGCCCGGTCCCGCCGGCGAACACCGGGTTGACCGCGGGTGCCTCGGCGAAGGGGGCCTGCGCGTAGGCGGGCTCCGGGAACGGCGCCGCCGCCACGATCGGCTGGTACGGCGCGGGAGCCGCCTGGGGGGCGCCCGGCGGGGGCACGGGCGGCGGGACGTGGGAGCCGTCGGCCCGGCGCGGTTCCGGCGCCGGAGCGGCCGTCCGGTCCGCGCGGCGCTCGGCCAGGACGGCCATCAGCGCGCGGGCGGTGTCGGCGTCCATCCGGAGCAGGACGCTGGGCGTCCCTCCCTGGTCGACGAACGGGGAGACCGAGGGCGCGGAGGGGAGCTGGGGCAGTGCCGCCCGCATCTCCTCGCGGAGATCCTGGGCCAGCCGCAGCGCCTGTCGGTCACTGTCGCTCAAGTGTGCGGTCATCGCGATCTCCGGCGAGTTCACGTGCGGGGGTCCGGGGCAATCCTGCTAGGAATGGCGTGCAGGTGCAAGGGCTGATGCACGTGCATTTTACGAAATATCGCCCCGTAACCCCCGCCCTCGCCGCTCGTTGGCGATCAGTCCATCCCGCGCCTGCCGGGCGTCCAGTACGGCTTGACCTGCACGGATCTGCGCGGCCAGCCCCGTTCCCGGACGAGATGGGCGCGCACGGCCTGTACGGTGCGCGCTTCCCCGGCTACGTAGGCGAACCCCGGCTCGTCGGGAAGATCGAGCCGGCGCACCGCGTCGACGAGGACCTCCGACGACGCCGCCGAGGCATCGCCCCGCCGGCACCACACCAACTCCTCGCGCCTCGGCAGCGGCAGCCCGTCCTCCGGCTCGGCGACCTCCACCGCGCCGTACACGGGCTCGTCGGGCCCGGCCGCCCGCAGCATCGCGCCGAACGTGACCGAGGCCGTCTCCTCGCCCGCGAACAGGTGGTAGGGGGCCGGGCGCAGCACGAACGAGCCCTCGGGCTTGTTGAAGACGACCTCGTCCCCCGGCCGGACGGACCGCGCCCAGCGCGCCCCCGGCCCGGCTCCCTCGTGGTCCATGACGCACAGCTCCAGCACCCCGGAGGCCGCGTCGTAGTCCCACACGGAGTAGGTGCGCAGCGCGTCGCGCACCTTGCCGCTGACCCACGTCCGCGCGGACGTGATGTCCGCCATGTGCACGCGGACGTGCTGGCCGGGCGTCCAGTCCAGGCCGGGGACGCCGCCGATGCCGATCCACCGCATGCGGCCGGGCGCGGGCCGGACGTCCTCGACCCGTCCCCGGACGAACATCCGGTCCAGCAGCCTGCCGCGGACTCCGCGCGCGGCCGGGCTCTGCGCCACGGTCATCACCACCTCTCCGGTCATCGCGTCATATCTCGTGTTTGCGGAGTCACGATATATCTCATTGGCGGCCAGGGCCAGCCCCGTCCGGCCGGTCCCGCCGGGAGAGCCCTGGGGCGATCAGCACTGCCACCACGCAGGCGATCAGCGCCACCACCCGGAACCCGGCCGACATCGCGTCGGTGAAAGCCGAGACCACCTGGGCATGCGCCCCCGCGCCGGCGCCCGCCGCGTCCGCCGCGGCGATCGCCTCGCCCGCCGAGTGCGCGTGCCCGGCCAGCGCCCGCGGCAGGGCACTCGTGAAGTGGCCGGTGAGCACCGTCCCGAGCACCGCGACGCCGAGCGCGCTGCCGATCTCGCGGGCGGCGCTGTTCAGCCCGGACCCGAGCCCGGCGCGCCCCGGCGGCAGCGCGGACATGACGCCGACCGACAGCGGCGGCACGCACAGTCCCATGCCGGTCGACATGACCAGCAGGCCCACCGCGTAGAGCGGGTAGGGCGTGGACGCGTCCGCGAAGGAGAGCAGCCCGAGCCCGCAGGCGATGACGAGCAGCCCCGCGGTGATGACCGTCCGGTTCCCGAACCGCCGGGCCAGCCCGACGCTGCGCCGGGACACCACGATCATCCCGACCACGATCGGCGCGACCGCCACGCCGGTGAGCAGCGGCGAGTACCCCTTGGCGTACTGCAGGTACTGGGCGTTGACGAAGAACAGCGCGAACAGGCAGAAGAAGCCCGCCCCGATGCCCAGCACGCCGCTGCGCAGCGACGCGCGGGCGAAAAGGCGCGGGTCGAGCAGCGGATGCGCGGCGCGCATCGCGTGGACGGCGAACGCCGCCAGCAGGACGGCGGCGCCCGCGAACCCGCCGAGCACCGGCGCGGACGACCAGCCCCGCTCGGATCCCTCGATGATCCCGAAGAGCAGCGCGAACAGGGCACCGGTGAGCAGCGCGGCGCCCGGCGCGTCCAGGTCGGCGTGGTGCCGCTCGCCCGCGGGCGCCGCCCAGGTCACCAGCGCGGCCAGCGCGCCGGCGGCGAGAGCCCCGGCCAGGAACAGGCACTGCCAGGGCAGCCACTGCAGCACCGCTCCCCCGGCGACGTTGCCGACGGCGCCCGCGATGCCGGTCGCGGCCGTCCAGACCGCGATCGCCTGCGGGCGCCGCGCCGGCTCGGTGACCTGCATCAGCAGCGACAGCGTCGCGGGCATGATCAGCGCGGCCCCGACCCCGGTGACCAGCCGGCCCGCCAGCAGCACGGCGACGGCGGGGGCCGCCGCCGACAGCAGGCAACCGGCGGCGAAGACGCCGAGGCCGGCCAGCAGGGCGCCCTTGCGCCCGAACCGGTCGCCCGCGGCGCCCGCCGGGATCAGCAGGCAGCCGAACACCAGGACATAGGAGTCGACGATCCACAGCAGGCCGGTGGCGGACGGATGCAGGCCGCTCGCCGACAGCTTGGGGATCGAGAGGTTGATGGCCGCGACCATCGCCACGACCAGGACCACGCACGCCGACATCAGCGGCGGCACGGCGCGCCGGGCGGCGCGTCCCCGGTCCGGCGGCGCGGCGGCACGGACGGCATCGATCGTCATGAGGGGTTCCTCGAGTTGCTCGCGGGCGCGCCTCGGGCACGCCGGAAGGGGCTGAACAGGCAGGTGGGGGGCGGGGGATCCGGCCGCGCGCGCCGCCTCCGCGATCTCCAACGTAGGCTGGCGGTGACTTGCTTTCAAATGCATCTTTTGCACGTGAGGAATGCGTCTGATGCAATCCAGACTGGATCTCAACCTGCTCGTCGCGCTCGACGTCCTGCTCGACGAGGGCAGCGTCACCGGCGCGGCGGAACGCCTGCACCTGTCGAGCCCCGCGATGAGCCGGACCCTCGCCCGGATCCGCAAAGCCCTCGGCGATCCCGTCCTCGTGCGCTCGGGCCGCGGCATGGTGCCCACCCCGCGCGCGCTTGCGATGCGCGCCGAAGTCCACGACCTCGTCCAGCGCGCCTACACGCTGTTCTCCGCGGACGACGCCTTCTCCCCCGGGACGCTGGAAGGCACCTTCACGCTGCAGGCGGAGGAGGGCACGATCGCCGTCCTGTCCGGCCCGCTCCTGGAACGGATCGCACGTGACGCCCCCGGCGTCACCCTGCGCTTCCTCGGCGAAGGGCCGCGCGACACCCATCTCCTGCGGCGCGCCTCCATCGATCTGGAGATCGGCATCATCACCGAGACGACCGGCACCCGGATCGAGCCGCTCCTGGAGGACCGGTTCTCCTCCGTCGTCCGCCCCGGGCACCCGCTCGCCGGCCGGGAGGTGACGCTGGACGAGTGGTGCGCGACCATGCAGCTCACCAACACGCGGCGCGGCCGCGTCGCCGGTCCCATCGACGAACTCCTCGCCGGCATGGGACGCTCCCGGCGCCTCGCCGGAACCGTCCCGACGGTCAACGCCGCGCTGATCGTCGTCCGGGGCACCGACCTGATGGGGTTCGCGGCGGAACGGCTGCATCGGCCCCTGGTGGAACGGCTGGGCCTGGTGTGGGTGCCGATCCCCCTGCCCATGCCGCCCCTGCGGCTGTCAATGGCCTGGCACGCGCGCTACGACGCCGACCCCGCGCACGCGTGGCTGCGCCGCTGCGTCCGCGAGACGATCGCGGACGTGGCCGGCGAGGTCGCCCGAGGCTAGGGCGTCGGTGGGCGTCGGTGGGCGTCATTGAGCGTCGGTGGGCGTCGGTAGTGTCGGCATCCCGAACCATCCCCGCCGCACCGGGCCCCCGGTGCCGCCGGGGCCCGGCGAGAAGGCGGACACGATGGCGGACACTCTCAGCGTCCAGGCCCTCAACAGGGCCACGCTGGCTCGGCAGCTGCTGCTCGCACGGGAGCGCGTCCCGGTCGCCGAAGCCGTCGGGCGGCTGTTCGGGATGCAGGCGCAGGAGCCCAAGCCGCCGTTCGTCGGGCTGTGGTCGCGGCTGGAGGGCTTCCAGCCGTCCGACCTGCACGCGGCCCTGCACGACCGGACGCTCGTCCGCGCGACCATGATGCGCGCGACCCTGCACCTGATGACGGCGCCCGACTACCTCGCGTTCCGGACGTCGATGCAGCCGATGCTGGACGCGGCGATGCGCGTCCTCGGCGACCGCGCCAAGGGCCTCGACCTGGACGAGGTCGTCCCCGCCGCCCGCTCGCTCCTCGACGAGCGGCCCCGCACGTTCAACGAGGTGCGCGCCCTCCTGCAGGAGCGTTTTCCGGACGTCAACGACCGCGCGCTCGGATACGCCGTGCGCATGTGCGTGCCGCTGGTCATGGTCCCGACTGCGGACCGGTGGGGCTTTCCCCGTGCCGCGGAGTTCGCATCGGCCGAGGGCTGGCTCGGCGCCGCGCCGTCCGCCGACGCCGCCGACGACGACCTCGTCCTGCGGTACCTGGAGGCGTTCGGCCCCGCGTCCGCCGCCGACGCGCAGACCTGGTCCGGGCTGCGCTCGGCGGGCGAGGCCCTGGAACGGCTGCGCCCTCGCCTGGCCGTCTTCGCCGACGACAAGGGCCGGGAGCTGTTCGACCTTCCCGGCGCGCCCCGTCCGGACGAGGACGTCCCGGCCCCGGCGCGGTTCCTGCCGGAGTTCGACAGCCTGGTCCTCGCGCACGCGGACCGGCGGCGGATCATCGCCGACGCGCACCGGCCGTCGCTGACCACGAAGAACCTCCGGGTCCGCGCCGTTTTCCTCTGGGACGGATTCGCCCGCGGCGTCTGGGAGACCGAGTACAAGCGCAAGGTCGCCACCCTGCGGCTGCGGCCCTTCGAGCCCCTCCCGCGGGCCGCCCTCGACGAGCTCACCGCCGAGGGCGAGGCCCTGCTGCGCTTCGCCGAACCCGACGCCAAGGACACCGTCGTCACCGTCGCCGAGGACTGACGCCCCGGCGGAGGTCAGGCGGTGGTCAGGCGGAGGTCAGGCGATCGTCCGGCCGAGGCCCTCCCAGTACGGCGCCCGCAGGTCCTTCTTGAGGATCTTGCCGCTGGGGTTGCGCGGCAGCGCGTCCACGAAGTCGACCGAGCGGGGGCGCTTGAAGCCGGCCAGCCGCTCGCGGGCGTAGCCGATCACCTCGTCCTCGGTGAGCACGGCGCCGGGCGCGGGGACGACGACGGCCTTCACGGTCTCGCCCCACCGCTCGTCGGGCACGCCGATGACCGCGACGTCGGCGATGCCGGGATGCGCCGCGAGGACCTCCTCGACCTCGATCGGGTACACGTTCTCCGCACCCGTGACGATCATGTCCTTGATCCGGTCGGTGAGGAACAGGTAGCCCTCGGCGTCGACGTAGCCGGCGTCGCCGGTGCGCAGCCATCCGTCGCCGGCCAGCAGCCGGGCCGTCTCCTCGGGCCGGTTCCAGTAGCCGGGCGTGTTCTGCGACGACCGGATCAGCACCTCGCCGACCTCGCCCGGCGCGCGCTCCGCGTCCCCGCCCGGCTCGACGATCTTGACCTCGACCCAGGCGTAGGGCCGTCCGGCCGAGCGCATCAGGTGTGCGCGCGGGCCGTCCGGGTCGTGGTCCTCCGGCTCCAGCTGGACGATCGCGCCGGTCGTCTCGGTCATCCCGTACAGCTGGAACAGCGGGGCCTTGAACGTCTCCAGCGAGCGCCGCAGCACCTCGCTCGTGATCGGCGACGCCCCGTAGGTGATCGCGCGCAGCGCCGAATAGTCCCGTTCCGCCGCGCCCGGCACCTGGCACATGAACTGCAGGACCGCCGGGACGATGAACGCGTTGGTGATCCGCTCGCGCTCGAACGTGTCGACCAGCGCGGCCGGGTCGATGTCGCGGACCAGGACCTGCCGGCAGCCGGCGTACAGCCCGGCCAGCGCCCAGCCCGTCCCGCCGATGTGGAACAGCGGCATCGGCACCAGGCTCACCGACGACCCGTCCAGCCGCCAGCGCCGCGCCATCCGCTCGCCGACCTCGAAGTTGGCGTTGCTGAGCTGCACGCCCTTCGGCACGCCGGTCGTGCCGGAGGTGTAGAGCTGCACGACGACGTCGCCGGGCTCGCCGACGAACCCGGGGTCGTCCGCGGGCCGCCCCGCCAGCCACGCCTCGAAGTCCTCGCCGGTCACCACGGTCCGGCCGGGGAGCGCCGCGGCGAGCCCGGCGAACTCGGCGTCCACCACGGTCACCGGCGCCTGCGCGTCCGCGACGATCGCGGTGATCTCGGCGGGCGTCAGCCGCCAGTTCACCGGCGCCGCCACCGCCCCGATCTTCGCGGCGCCGAACAGCAGGTCGAAGAACTCGGGCGCGTTCTTGCCCACGTAGGCGACCCGCGACCCGGCGCCGAGTCCGGCGGCCAGGAGCGCGCGGGCGGCCCGGCTGGAGCGCTCGTCCAGCTCGGCGTAGCTGATCGTCCGGCCGTCGCCCGTGATCGCGGGGGCGTCGCCCCGGTCCCGGGCGTGGTCGCGGACGATGGACACGACGCGGTAGTCCAACTCCCGGCCCCTTCCGAATCAGATTCGGTTCTGTGCGCCCGACCCTACCGAGCGGATCCGCGAACCGGGAAGCGCCCACTCGCCTCACGTGCGAACATGACGCTATGCCCGTACACGGTGTCTAATAGTGATCAATCCGAGACCTGTACTGATTGAAAGATCCATCAAATCAGCGCAAGCTGTCCCCTGATGCCTGGAATGCCCCGCCCGTTCCTTCCGACCCACCGCCGACAGGACGCGACCATGTTCGAGATCTGGGAGACGAGTGAGCCGGCACGGCTCATCAGCGACGCGGGCAGCCTGAAGGTCGCGCTGGAGAAGGTCGACACCATGTGCCGCCTCCGCCACGACCAGGCCGTGGCGCACGTCGGCGACATCGCCGAGGGCTACCACTTCGAGATCAGGGACCACGACGGCAAGGCGCTCGCACGGCTCAGCTACGTGCCCGACACCACCCGCGCCTACCAGAGCGTGGTGGTCGAGGAGATGCGCGGCGAGGACCTCAGCAGGTAGCCCCCCGCGCCGGCACGGTACAAACGCGGTGCAGGCATGGTGCAGGCACGGTGCAGGCACGGTGCACCGGCGGTGAAATCTCCGTTTCGCACGGATGTCCGCGCCCGGGCACCCGGCCATGCGTGGCAGTATGCCTCGTGGTCAGGTGACGGAGCCTCGGACGACGGGAGTAGCGGTGCGGAAGGCGTGGTGGCGGCCACGGCAGGCTGAATCCTCATCCTCTTCCGATGCGGGCCCCTGCGGCCCCGGGCCGTCGCTCCCGGACGAGGCCGAGGAGCTGATGACCGAGACCGTCCGCGCGCTGGCCCGCGGCGACGACGCGGCGTTCCGGCTCCTCGTGGCCGAACTGGCGGACCGCCCGGACGTCCCCGGCTGGACGCTCGTCACCGGACGATGCCTCGCCGCCCGGCTGCGGCGCGGCGTCACCCTCGCGTGGGAACGCGGCTGGCAGCCCGCCGACGTTGTCCGGTACGCCGCCCGCCGCCGCGGTTCCCGGCACGGCCGCCTCGCCGCCGACGCGATCGCCGCCGAGATGCGCGCCTACTCCGCCGCGACCGTGGCCGCGCAATGGCGCGAGCAGCTCGCCCTCGTCGGCGCCGAGGTCTGGTGGGAGGACGACGACGAGCACCCGGACGCCTGGTGTGCGCGCGAGGGGACCGACCGGTCCGAGTTCATCGCCTGCGGCGCCGAACTCGTCCACCTGCTGGAGGGCCTGCCGAAACTGGCGAGCATCGGCCCGCCCCCGGGAACGCCGCTGCGCGAGACGCCCGTCCGCGACGGGTTCGAGGGCGTCGACCAGCGGATGCTCGGCAAGGTCCGCGCCCTGCTCGCGAAGGCGGAGTCGACCGAGTTCCCGGAGGAGGCCGAGGCGCTCAGCGCGCGCGCCCAGGAACTCATAGCGCGGCACAGCATCGACCACGCGCTGCTGGCCGCCGAGACCGGCGACCTGGGCGGCCCCGCGGGCCGCCGCGTCGCGGTGGACAACCCCTACGACGCGCCGAAAGCAGTGCTGCTCACCGTGGTGGCGGACGCCAACCGGTGCCGTGCCGTCTGGCACAGGGAACTGGGGTTCTCCACGGTCCTCGGGTTCCCCGCCGACCTCGCGGCGGTGGAGATGCTCTTCACGTCGCTGCTCGTCCAGGCGACGGCGGCGATGGTGCACGCCGGGCCTCGCCGCGACGCGCGCGGGCGGTCACGGACGCGGTCGTTCCGCCACGCCTTCCTCAACGCCTACGCGGCGCGCATCGGGGAGCGCCTGCGGGACGCGGCCGGTGAGGCGGCGAACCGGGCGGCCGCGGACGCCGGCGGGAAGGATCTGCTTCCCGTCCTGGCCGCGCGCGAGATGGTCGTGGAGAAGGCCGTCGATGCGATGTTCCCCAACCTGGCCAAGGGCCGGGCGGGGTCGGTGTCCAACTACGAGGGCTGGGTCGCCGGCCGCGCGGCGGCCGATCTCGCCAGCCTGAACGGGCGCTCCGAGGTCTCCGGGGCGGCCCGCCGGTCCTAGCGCGCGGGGTCCCCCCGGGGGGCGAGGGGGACGTCCGGCCATGGTTCCTGCTTCCTTCTGTGCGTTCTCGGCTGTGGGTCTGCGTCGGGAGCGGGGTCAGTCCTTCTTGCGCCGGGTGTTGCCGCCGCGGCCGCGCAGCGGGACGCCGGCCTCCTTCAGGACGTTGTAGATGAACCCGTAGGACCGGCCCGTCTCGGCGGCCAGGTCGCGGATGCTCTCGCCGCCCGCGTAGCGGGGTGCGAGCTCCGCGGCGAGCTGCGTGCGTTCGGCACCGGTGACGCGGGTGCCCCTCGACAGCGTTCGGGTCACGGGGACCTCCTGTTCCCAGAGCTGGGCCGCGGGACCGTCCCCGCAGCTCACAGCAGTGTTGATCTACCCAACGTACACATTCCCCCTGAATCCGCCCCTGATGCGGCGCCAATCCGCACGAAATCGGCCGAAGCTGGTCTTTTCCGTGGTCAACGGCGTGTCGGAACTAGACAGACGGCCCCTGGACGGCCTTCGGCTGGGCGTTCCGCAGGATCAGCGGCGTGAGCGGGCCTCGGACCGGAACCGCCTGCGCTCCCGGACCCGCCGCCGCGCCCCGCAGCGAGGCGACCTTCACGCCCTGGACGGCCTCGCCGGGAACGGCCGTCTGCTGCGACGCGGCCTCCCGCGCCGACAGGTCGGAACGGCGCAGCGGATGCCGGGGCGGCTCGAACGGGAACAGCGACGTCTCGGTCAGCCCGTCCACGACGAGCAGCTCACCGGGCTCCAGCAGCCGCCATCCCGGCCGGTCGTCCATCGGCTCGCTCGCGATCACCACGGCGGGCACCGCGGCGTCCCCGGGCCCGCTCGTGCCGCCCTTGCCGGGCGACAGCACCCACAGCTCGTTGCTCTCCGGGTAGCGCAGCGCCCACAGCCGCCCGGCCTCGGCGATCAGCAGGTTGACCGCGAACACCGGCAGCTCGGCCCCGATCCGCCGCACCGCCTCGATGATCCCCTCGGTCGTGTCGCCGCGCCGCCGGATCTCCGCGGTCACGAAGGCGAACACCAGCTCCGAGTCGGTCTCGCCCGCGACGTGCGCGCGCTCGACGTCGGTCAGCCACGTCCGGAGCGTGTCGAGGCCCTTCACCACCCCGTTGTGCGCGAACAGGCGGTCGTTCATGACGAACGGGTGGCAGTTGTGCACGGTGAGGCCGCCGACCGAGGCGTCGCGCACGTGGGAGACGAACGTGTGCGACGGGACGTTGCGGGCGTGCAGGTCGAAGTCGGCGTTCTCGAAGGCGGCCAGCGGCGCCCGGTCGCGGACGGGCTCACCGCCGAGGGAGAACCAGCCGAGACCCGCGCCGTGCGGCATCCGGTGGCTCTGCGCCCGCAGGCTGGACGGCGCGTCCAGCAGCCAATGAGCCGCCCTCACGCGGGGCCCGCCCGTGCTCATCCCGAACAGTCGGCACATGCCGTTCGCCTTTCGATATCGAGAGTGATCCCGCGCCCCGGGTCCCCGGCCGGCGACGCGAAAGGAAGATCATAACTGCGAGTGATGGTGATTTTACCCAACGTTGCATCGGGCGTCCGGCGATTCCCGCCAGTCGGTCGAGGATCCGCTCCATCGCGGCGGCCCTCGCGGCAGGGGCCTGCGAGGCGCACCCGGCCGCGGCAACCCCACCGGATCACGATTCGGCGGTCGACGATGGCCGCCGAGAACCGATTTTACGCCGCGCTGTCCATGCGTTGACCTGGTTATCCACAGAACGCAGTTCTGCTTCCGTCTGTTCCGCCACGGCCGCAGGCTGGTCGGCGTCGGCCCCCTCCAGCGAGGAGAAACCATGATCGCCTTCCCCGTCCCGGCCACCACGACCACCCGGTTCGCCGTGGCGGCCGAACACGTCCCGCACGACCTCACCGGCGTGCTCCGCGACGCGGCCGGCCCCTACGCCGCGCACATCGCCGGCCGCCTCGGATCACCCCACCTGGAGGTCGTCCGCGAGGACCTCACCACCCTCCGCTGGGACCCGCGCGGCATCAGAGCGCCCCGCGCCGAGGACCGCCGCCGCGAACGCGCGTTCCAGGACGCCCCCGAGTTCGCCGTCGTCACCGCCTGCGCCCCGATCACCGACCAGCCCCGCGCCGTCCAGGTCGCCCGCGCCGCCGCCTTCCACCTGTCCGCCGCTCTCGGCGGCGTCCCCGCCGACCTCGTCACCGGCCACGTCCTGACCCCGCCCGCCGAGGAACGGACCCGCTTCGTCCTGGCCGATCAGTGGCTCGGCGACGTCCTGCCGCCCTTCCGCGCCAACGGCCGCTGCACCGCCCCCGACCCCGACCGCGATCCGGAAGGCGTGAACGGCTGCTCCTGCGTCCGCCTGCGCACCCGCGGCCTGCGCCGCTTCGGCCTGCCCGAACTGCAGATCACCGACGTCGCCTGCCCGCACGACCTGGCCGCCCTGAACGTCCTGCGCACCGCCGCCCGCCGCCTCCTGACCGACCACTGGTCCTGGCTGTCCACCGGCCCCGCCGGCCGCACCCGCGAGATCGACGCCGACCTCCCACTCGCCGAGGCCGACTTCAACGCCTTCTGGGGCGGCCGCCGCACCCACCTCGCTCCCCCGTCCCCGTTCCAGGTCCGCCTGACCTTCCTCACCCCTCGCCTCCTCGCCGTGGCCCCGCCCGACGACATCCCCGGCACCGTCAACGACTGGCTCTACGGAGAAGCGCTCCCTCTCGGCATGTACGACGTCCTCCACTCCCCCGCCCCAACCCCCCAAGCCGCCTAACCCCCACACCGCCTCCACCGATAACAGCAACCCCAAACCCGACCCCGGCAGCACCACCCACCACTCCAACCCCGCCCTCGCCCCCGCAAGCTCGCAACCCAGCCAACCCCTGTTCCGCCACCAAGACGAAACGCGCAAAGCTGCCCTGTCCCACCGTCTACCTGCCCTGTCCCACCTTCCAGACCCCCAACCACGCAAGCCACCTCCAACGGGGCCCCACAGAGAAACCCACCCACCGCACCGCACCCACACACGACACGAGGCACCTTCAACACCACGCGACGCACAACCGAGCCACGCCCTAGTACGACCCCGCGGGACGCTAACGGCACACGGCAACTGGCGCCCTCCCACCGCATACGGCGCACCCAATGGAGGAGACGACGCCCGGACGAACCACGCCCCTAATACGCACGCGGCAGAGCACCCACAGCGTCGGACGCGCCCGGCCCCACCCCACTAGGACACCCACGGCAAACGCCCACAATGCAACGAACGCCCGGCTGCGACACAAGCTCGGGGACGGGACCGGCCGGGCCCACCCCACACCCAC
This sequence comes from Actinomadura sp. NPDC048394, assembly GCF_040651755.1. Lineage (NCBI taxonomy): Bacteria > Bacillati > Actinomycetota > Actinomycetes > Streptosporangiales > Thermomonosporaceae > Actinomadura > Actinomadura sp. NPDC048394. The sequence continues at coordinate 33,923 of NZ_JBEZJL010000088.1, forward strand.
AGCGAAAACACGCGCGGACACCCGCGCACGGCCTGAGACACCACCGATGCCCACCCACAACGCGGGGCACTTCCGATACGGCCCTACGCGCCAACCCACGGCCCGCAGGGTGCTCACGGCGTACGGCACGTCCGCCGCACACCCCAGTAAGTCATCCTGGCGGGCGCCCACAGCAAAGGGCGCCAGCACAGACAGCAAGAGAGGCCTCCCGCGCCTGCCCGCGTCACAGAGCACGTCCCGCGCCCACCCATGGCCTAATACGCAAGCAACCGAGTACTCATGGCACCTGACGCGCCCGCCCCCGCCCTGCAGGGCACACAGCAGGTGCCTACAACGCAAGGCGTCCCCGGGCATAAGGCATATCCGTTGGCACCCACCGCAAAGCACGCACGGCGCCTTCCACAGCGCGACACCCTCAGCGCCTTCCCGCAGCGCGACACCTTCAGCGCCTTCCACAGCCCGACACCTTCAGCGCCCGCCCACGGCACGGACCACGTTCGTCCACACCCACGCCCCAACCCGCGCCGCACATGGCGCTCACGAGATACGGCACCCAACCCCCTCGGGATTCTTTCGGCGCAGGTGTGCCGATGCACGCCACTGGGGCGCATCCTGCGGACGCATGGCGCAAGGCATGCCGGGCGCCATCTCCGACACACGCACCAATAGGGCACATCTGCCCGACCGGCCCGACGCCCGCACCGCCTGCCGCGACCCCGCCACCGTCTGCCGCGCCCCGCACCACGCTCGACAGCGCGGCGACCACACGCCGCGCCTCCCGCAAGTCCAGCCCGGGCGCCCGCGCAGGGCATATCCAGCACAGGGCATGCCCCGGCGCAGGGAGTGTCCCGGCGCAGGGAGTGTCCAGAGCAGGGCATGGCCGGCGCAGGGCGCCTGCGGCGGATAACCCGTCTGGCGCTCGCTCGCCGGCGCGAGCCGCCTTTGGTGCTCGCTCACGGCGCTGGGGCGCGAGGCTCTTTTGGTGCCCGCCCCCGGCGCAGGGGGCCCGCGCGTTCATGGCGTGAGTGCACGTGGTGGGTGCTCGCGGCGTTTGGTGGATTCGGCGCTTGCTTACGAGGTTGGACGTCCGGCATGCACGCTCGAGGTTGTGGGTTTGCGAAGCGCCAGTCGGATGCGACGCCATGTGTTGTGTTCGCGGCGCATGCCTGCAGGATGCTATGTCCCCAGCAGGATGCTGGTCGACTGGGGTTTGGCTGCAGGTGGTTGGAGGTGAATCGCTGGTCAGGTGGATGCTTCCCGGCGCGCCATCGGGGTTGCAGCGGACGCCAGGGCGGAACGTCGATGTTGTTCGGTTTTGTTTGTTTCGGTGACCTTTGCAACTTTAGGCGGGTGTACCCAAATTCCTGAGTGTTGAGGTGAACGTCTTGGGGTGAGGTCGGGGAACCTTACTTTCCGGTTCGCATGCGTGAACCTTCGCGTTGGTCAAGTGTGGCCGCGCTCGGGACGCCCCGGACGATTATGGATGTGCAGCACATTTCGCTGGTGTGGTGACCGGACGATCGGTGAGTCGAGTGCGAGCAATGGTCAACGCTCCGTAGCCGAATTGACTACGATCGGCATTCTGACGGTGACCAACGCGATCCCCCGGGGCGAAGATGACCCGTTTCCTGGCAGATCCCAGGATGACAGACATATTCGGCGAAATCGTCCGCTGCACCTGCGGACTGCTCGGCTGCACGGCGGCGGCGGGCGTGATCTCCTTCAGCGCGGCGCCCGCTGATGCCGCGTCCGGGCCGCAGCCGGAGCCGCGAAGATCGGCGCCGGTCCACTGCCGGAACGTCCTCGACCGCGACTGGTACACCGCGCAGCTGTGCAGGGAGGCGTGGCTGGCGATGTTCGACGGCTCGCGGAGGAGGACGGCGGGCCCCGGAGACGCCGCCCGCAGGCGGGGCCCGTTCGAGAAGGGCCCGAGGAGCGGACGCCGGCGACCCGCGCCGCCGAAGCCTTTCGACCACCCGAGTCCCCGCCCCGCGTTGCAGGCACCGGACGGCGTTCCCCAAGCTCCCGTGCCGACGCCGGTTCCGACGGGGACCGCCGGGGGTGAGGACACCAGCCAGGCCCCGGTGCGCCTGCGTGAGCAGGCCGACGACGAGCCGCAGATCCGTCCGGTGCAACCGGTCCTTCTGCTCGGTCTCCTCCTTCCGGCGGCCGCGGCGATCTGCTATCCGTTCCGGCACCGGATCCTCGCTGCGGCGACCGCGGGGATGCCGGTGCTCAGCGCATCCACCGGCGGCCCCGACTCGCGGCCCGTCCCGTTCACCTACCGTCCGTCTCTCGACCCGTTCGCCGTGCCCGCGCTGGCGCTCGCGGGAAGCGGGGCAGCGGACAGCGCGCGGGTGCTCGCCCTCTCCGCGCTCGATGAGCACGGTGACAGTTCCCTGGTCGTGCTCCCACGGCCCGATGCGGGCCGCCTCTTCGGACTGGCCGAGGACGAACTGCTCGACGAGAACGCCGCGGGGCTGTTCATCCCGGGCAACCTCGACGCCGCCCTGGCCTACCTGGAGACGGAGCTCGCGATCCGGCAGAACGCCGGGACGCCCGCGGCCCGGCGCCTTCTGTTGGTCGCCGACTGCGCGGAGGAGGCCGGCCGGATCAGCGCGCTCCTCGACCGCCACCCGGGCGGTCTGTCCGCGGTCCTCCTCGGGCCGTGGCCGGGTGCCCAGGCCGTCGTGGACGACGACGGCCTGGTCGACGCTCCCGCCACACTGGCGGCCCATCTCCCCCAGCGCCTCCCGGCGATGTCCCGGACCGAGGCCCGCGACCGGCTCCACGCCGCCATCGCCCGCCAGGCCAAGGACCGGAGGCGCCCACCCGGGCGGCGTTACAACTCGCGGCGGGCGTGAACACGTTCGCCGCCGCCGGTTAACAGACGCAGCGGTTTCTCGGCGCCATCGCGGGTCGTGGGCGCCCTTCACAGGGTCTCTCGCTCGTATCTGGCGCTCTCGGCCCTCGTTCCCACCAGGTTGCGGATCGCGCGGCCGAGGAGGGCGGGGTCCGGAGGCTGGTCTGCGTCACGGTCGAGATAGGCGGTGCAGCGCAGCATCCAGCCGCGCACGACGTCCTCGATGTCGGTCTCGGCCCGTCTCGCCTTCGCCAGTGCCCTCCGGAGTTTCTCCTCGCGGACCTCCTGTGCGAGTTCCTCGTCCGCGGCCAGGGCGTGGATGTCGGCGAGCGCGTAGCGCCCGAACCGGTCGGTCGCCAGGGCGCGCTCACCGGCGATGCGATCGAAGGTCTTGCGCGGCCAGCCGAGGATCGTCACCGCCCCGCCGGCGTCGACGCTGTCGAACAGCGGCCCCTTCCGAGCGGAGACGACGTCACGGACCGCGGTGGGGTCGAGGGCGTCGAGATCGCGCAGGAGGTAGAGCGGGTGTCCGCGGAAGGTACTGACGACCTCGAGGTCCTCCTGGGCCACCAGCACCTCGACGTCGCGGCGCTCGACGTCGAGACCCGTGCGCACGGCGAGCCGGGCCGCCGCGCGGATCGCGCCGACCGGAGGTTCCTCTCCGAACCGTGCGACCACCTGGTCGCGCCGGTCCGCGCACTCGTCGGCGAGCCGGGCCGACCAGCGTTCGCCGTCGAGGTCGGGTTCGGGGAGCAGGCCGTGCTCCCGGCCGAGGCGCAGTTGCCACCGGGTCAGTCCGAGCCGGGCGGCGAGCTGGTTCGGTCCGAGGTCTGCGTTCGTGGTCTGTACGGGCATGGTCGCGCCTTTCCGTGTACCGGGGTGTGACGCGGAACAGCCTCGTGCATGGCGGCGCACCGCAATAGTGGAACGCCATTCTGTGGACAAGCCCAAGAAAGTCGCGGCTAATGTCCTGTTTTGCGGCCTTCAGAAGGCGCAGGGAAGTGATTTGATCCCGTTGATGAAGCTCGTACGCTGCCGGACCGGAGCCGACGTGGCGTGCAGATCGGGAAGGCGTGTGTAGAGCTCCCGCAGCAGGACCGTGACCTCGCGGCGGGCGAGGTGCGCGCCGAGGCAGAAATGCGGCCCCGGCGCACCGAAACCGACGTGGGGATTAGGCGAGCGCGTGATGTCGAATGCATGCGGATCCTGGAACACGGCCTCGTCACGGTTGGCCGAGTTGTAGTAGAGCACCACCCTGTCGCCGGTCTTGTACGTGTACCCGCACAGCTCGTAGTCCTGCGAGAGCGTACGCCGCATCCACGTCACCGGTGTCGCGTAGCGAACGATCTCCTCCACCGCACCGGGGAGGCGGCCCTCAATTTCACCGACGAGCAATGCGTGCTGATCGGGATGCCGCGTGAGGAGGTCGAGCGCGTGCGACAAGGCGTTGCGAGTCGTCTCGTTCCCCGCGACGACCAGCAGCGTGAAGAAGCGGGCCAGCTCGACGGTAGTGAGCGACTCTCCGTCGACGTTCGCGTGCGTGAGCGCCGTGACGAGGTCGTCCGCCGGCTCCTTGCCACGCAGCCGCCCCAGATCCCCCATGAGCTCGTGGAGGTGCGCGAACTTTTCGCGCAGCATCGCGATGCGGTCCTCGCCGGCCGGGCCGACGTAGTCGGGATCGCCGATTCCCAGGATCATGTTCGTGGCGTCGATGACCCCGTCGTACTCCGAGTCCGGGATGCCCATCATCGAGCAGATGATCCGCAGAGGCATCGGCATGGCGACGTGCTCGACGAAGTCGCACGGGCCGCGCTCGGCGAGTTCGTCCACGATCCGGCGGGCGAGGACGGTGACGTCCCCCGCGAACCGCTCGACCATGCGCGGGGTGAACGAGCGGGAGACGATCCGCCGGAGCCGCGCGTGCCGGGGGTCGTCCATGCTGATCATCGAGCCGGAGTACTCGGCGATCTCCGGCGACGGGTCCACGAGGCTGACCGCCGTGGGCTGCGAGCTGAACACCTCGGGACGGCGGCTCGCCTCGGCGACCTGCTCGTAGCGGGTCAAGGCGTAGAAGCCGGGTTCGTCCTGCAGGGGGCAGTAGACGGGATCCTGAGCGGATCTCAGCCCGGCGAACACCTCGTCGCGTTCGGCCTGGGACGTCGCCCAGAAGTCCAGACTGGACAGTCGCGTCTCGACAAGGGAGGGCATCGACCGGGCCGCCTTCCGCCGGGGAATCGCCGTCCACAGGCTAACGCGGAGGGACCCCGGAATGCGATCAGTCGACCGCCCTGTGCCTCGGAGGGACAGGGACCTGTATCGCAAGCGCGCGCGGGCGGGCCGTGAGCCCGCCCGCTGCGCACTCGGTCGTCGCTGGGGCGATGCCGGCCGTCAAGAGGGAGCCGGGGCTCCCCTCGTGGACCGGAGGTGTGGCCGAGGCCAGTCAGCGCGCGGACGGCTCCACGTAGTGGCGCTCGCCCGGCCCCACGTACACCTGCCGCGGGCGGCCGATCTTGGTGGTGGTGTCGTTCATCATCTCGCGCCACTGCGCGATCCAGCCGGGGAGCCGGCCGAGCGCGAACAGCACGGTGAAGGCGTTCGTGGGGAAGCCCATCGCCTTGTAGATGACGCCGGTGTAGAAGTCCACGTTCGGGTAGAGCTTCCGCTCGACGAAGTAGTCGTCGCTGAGCGCGACCTCCTCCAGGCGCATGGCCAGGTCGAGGAGCGGGTCGGACTTGCCGAGCGCCTCCAGCACCTTGCCGGTGGCCTTCTTCACGACCGCGGCGCGCGGGTCGTAGTTGCGGTACACGCGGTGCCCGAAGCCCATGAGCTTGACGCCGGGCTCCTTCTTCTTGACCCGCTCCACGAACGACTCGATGTTGTCGCCGTTCTGGTGGATGCGCTCCAGCATCTCCAGTACGGCCTGGTTCGCGCCGCCGTGGAGAGGTCCGAACAGGGCGTCGACGCCCGCGGACACGGACGAGAACAGGTTGGCCTGGCTGGAGCCCACCAGCCGCACCGTGGAGGTGGAGCAGTTCTGCTCGTGGTCGGCGTGCAGGACGAAGAGCATGTCCAGCACCCGCACGATCTCGGGGTCGATCTCGTACGGCTGCGTGGGCAGCCCGAACGTCATGCGGAGGAAGTTCTCCACGTACCCGAGCGAGTTGTCGGGGTAGAGCAGCGGCTGCCCGTTGGAGGTCTTGTACGCGTAGGCCGCGATGGTGGGCAGCTTGGCGATGAGCCGGATGCTGGACTGGTCGACCTGCTCGGGGTCGAACGGGTCGAGGCTGTCCTGGTAGAAGGTCGACAGCGCGCTGACCGCCGACGACAGGACCGCCATCGGGTGCGCGCGGCGCGGGAAGGCGGAGAAGAAGGCCCGGAACTTCTCGTCGAGCAGCGTGTGGTTGCGGACGCTGTCGGTGAACTCGTCCAGCTGGGCGGTCGTCGGCAGCTCACCGTAGATCAGCAGGTAGGCCACCTCGAGGAAGGACGATTTCTCCGCCAGCTCCTCAATGGGATAACCCCGGTAGCGGAGGATGCCCGCCTCACCGTCGATATAGGTGATCGCCGATGTGGTGGACGCGGTGTTGGTGAAACCGGGGTCGAGTGTGACGTGCCCCGTCTCCTTCAGGAGGCTCCCCACCCGCAGTCCCGAAGGTCCCTCGGTCGACTCAGTGACCTCGAGGGGCATCCGGCCGCCCGCGTGGTTGAGTTCGAAATCCGACATATGCGCTCGCTCCCAACTCCGTCCACACCTGCGTAGACGTTCCGCTCTTCATCGTATCGAGGTGATCACATGGCCTGATCGGCGGCCGTCTCGTTGACGCCGGGGCCGTGCGAATGTTGCGCTGAGTACATGACCGACAACAGTGGTGCGGAACTGGTCGCCCGAGCGCGCGCGGACGTCGCGGCGAGGGCGGACGGCAACCGCTTCCTGGACCTGCTCGAAGCGGGCGAAGTACCCCGGGAACGCCTGGTCCGGCTGGCCGCCGAGGAACACCGGATCGTCAGTAGCGACCAGCGCAGTTTCGCGCTGCTGGCGGCACGTTTCCCGGCGCCACCGGCGGGCGGCTTGTTCCTGGGGCTGGCGCAGGGCGAGGCGGAGGCGCTGACATTGCTCGGCCGCTTCGCAGCGGCCCTCGGCGAAAGTGAGAAGAATCTCAGCGCGTACGAGCCCCTCCCGCTCGCGCAGGCTTACCCGGCTTACCTCGCGCAACGTGCGGCGTTCGGCACCTCCACCGAGGTCGCCTTGGCCATGCTGGCCAATCTGGAGGAGTGGGGCGCCTACTGCGCCCGTACCGCCACAGCGCTTCGCGAACGCTACGGATTCGACGAGGAGGCCGTCGGGTTCTTCTCCTTCTTCGCCGAGTCGCCGCCAGGGTTCGAGGAGCAGGCTCTCGCCGTTATCGCCGCGGGCCTGGCTTCTGGCGACGATCCCGTGGAGGCGTCCCGCGCGGCTCGCCTCCTGCACGCGTACGAGAACGCCTTCTGGGACGCACTGGTGGACGACCTGCCCTGACCCGACTTCTGGACGGACGGCGTGTCGCTCTCGTAGGGGCGGCCAATGCCTCATACGTGCTCAGGCGGCTCGAGCAGGGTGGGCTGCTCTCCTTCCACCTCGATCAAGGTGGGTTCCTGAACGTCGATGAGGTCCCCTATCTCGTCCGTGAACTCGTCCTCCCCATAGACCGCGTGGAGAAGCGTGGAGAGCGCGGTGAGGACCTGCTCCGGTGAAGGCCGTTCCTCTGGGTCCTTGACGAGGCAGCGTGTCACGAGGCCCCGCATAGGGTCCGGTAGACGGTCGAGGTCGGGACGTCCATAGACGATGCGTCCGCGCACCTTGTGGCCCGTGCCGAACGGCGCGGATCCGGTCGTCGCGTAGACGAGCGTGGCGCCGAGCGAGAACACGTCGCTCTTGGGAGTGACGGGCTCGCCGAGTGCCTGCTCGGGCGACATGTAGGCGGGCGTACCCAGGATCTCCGAACGGGCGAGCGGCAGCGCGTCCAGCGGCCGGGCGATGCCGAAGTCGATGACGCGCGGGCCGTCCGATGCCAGCAGGACATTCGAAGGCTTCAGGTCCCTGTGGACGATCCCGGCGCGGTGGATCGCGATGAGTGCCTCCCCTAGGCCCGCCCCCAGCCTGCAGGCCGCCTGCTCGGGCAGCGGTCCCTTCTCCCGGACGACCTTGGCCAGGCTCACCCCGCGGATGTACTGCGTCGCGAGCCACGGGCGTTCCGCGTCGGGGTCCGCGTCGACGACGGCCGCGGTGTAGAAGCCGCTGACCGCCTGGGCGGAGACGACCTCGCGGCGGAACCTCGCCCGCCAGCGCGGATCGTCCAGCAACTCGTCCCTGATGACCTTCACGGCGACCAGCCGCCGGCTCGGTGAAGCGCCGAGGAACACCTCGCCCATCCCGCCGGAACCGAGCCGTGCGACCACACGGTAGGGGCCGATCATCCGGGGGGCTTCAGGCTGCATGGGCACGAAATCCGATCATGGTGGGCGCGGCTTCATCGTGCCACGGGCGGCCCTCCGCTCCGGCCGGTCAGGTCCAGCGGAGCTCGCTCCGTTCCCGCCAGTAGAGCTCGGGCGCGAGGCTAAGGCCGGCCAGTGTGTCCGACTCCCGTTCGTTCAGGGACAGGTGCGTCGCCGCAAGGTTCGCCTCCATCTGGCCCGGGGTGACGGCTCCGATCAGGACCGTGTCCGCCCAAGGCCGGCTCAGCGCGGCCGCCAAGGCCAGAGCGTCGGCGCTGGTGCCTTTGCCGGACGCCATGGCGGCCAGCGCGCGCGGAGGCCGTACGGCGAGACGGCCGTTCGCGAGCACTTCCTTGAGCAGGACGTGGAGACCGGCGGCATGGGCCTCTTCGAGGGCCGCTTCTGCAGACGTCTCTAGGAGATTCCACGTCGATTGCACGGTGCTGAAAAGCCGCCGGCCGGAAACCTCGAGGCGCATGGCGCGGCGGATGGTGCCGGCCTGTCCAGGCCCCGACGTGGAGAAGCCGACTCGGACACCCTGGGCGGTCGCTTCGGCCAGGGCTTCCTGAAGCCCGACGTCTTCGAAGAGCGGGCTGCCCTCCGTGAGCGAATGGACCTGGTAGACCGAGAGGTGATCGCCGAGCAGCGCGCGCGTCTCCGTGTACTGGGCGCGGTAGCGGTCGAGACTGTGCTCCTTGACCTCGTGCACTGGAGCATCGAGGCGCCAGTCTCCGACGTACGTGTAGCCCCACTTACTGGAGACGGTCAAACCGCGCGGCATACGCGCGGAGAGCCATTCCCCTAGGAACTCTTCAGCCCGTCCGTACGACCGTGCGGTGTCGACCCACCGGATCCCCGCCGCGTAGGCACCGTCCAGAAGGCTCCAGGTCGCGTCGCGCATCTGCTCGACGCTGCGGTCTTCGGGCAGCTCTTCCGTCCTTCCCACGTTGATATAGGCGGGGCGCCCCACCGCCGCTAGACCGATCCCCAGCCGTCCTGTCGCATTCATGTTTTCAGCCTCCCATGCCGGGACGTGGCCCGCGGCGGGAGCGTTGCTCGATCGCTTCCACGAACCGACCATTGGACATTTCTCCATTTTTCGATGGCAAATGACGGGCCTTATCCACAGAACCGCGTTCAGGTCTCGTTTCTGCCGCGTCTCCCCGAGGCTTGACGACGTCACGCGAACCCGCAAGGGCCCGAAGGAGGCTCCCTTTGCCGATCACCATCACCGTTCCCGAGGAGACCACCACCCGGTTCGTCGTCGCGGCCGACCGGACTCCCGACGACGTCGCCACGGCCCTCCGGCAGGGGCTGCCGGGCCGGCTCGGCGCCGGGATGTTCCAGCGGCTCGGCACGCCGGCCCTGATGGTCGCCGCGCACAAGGCCGAGGTGTCGCCCTGGGACCTCCGGTCGGTGACGAGCACCGACCCGGACGACGCCGAACGGGTCCGGCGCAGCGACTGGCACGTCGGGGTGACCTCGGTCCTGCCGGTCGCCGATCTCCCGGCCGGCCCGCACATCACCCGCGCCACGGCCGAGGCGCTCGCCGGATCGCTCGGCGGCGTCCCCGTCGACCTCGACATGAACCGGGTCGTGCACCCGCTCCCCGTACCGCGCCCGGAGACCTTCGTCCTCGCGGACGACTGGACGGGCGCCACGCTCCCGCCCTACCGGAACGCGGGCCGCTGCACGGCCGACGAGGACGAGATCGACGGCTGCTCCTGCGTGGGCATCACCACCCGGGGCCTGCGCCGCTTCGGCCTCCCCGAACTCGAGATCACCGGAGTGGCCTGCCCCCACGACCTCGCCGCTCTGAACGTCGTCCGGACCGCGGCGCAACGGCTGCTGCCTCTCGGAAGGCACCGGGGCGAGCATGTCCTGCATTCGGAACTCATGCTGACGAGCGCCGACTTCTCGGCGTTCTGGGGCAGCCGGGAGGAGGTGTGGGACGACGGGCCCGTCCCCGTGAGGCTCGTCCAGACCGGGCCCCGCCGCCTCTCGATCCAGGCACCGGAGGACTTCCCCGGCTCTCTCAACGAGTGGCTCTGGGACGAACTGCCGCCCGTCCTGCACCATTACCTGAGCTGTGAACCCGACGACGCCGACCCGGACTGAGCGGCCCGGGCTGTCACCTCCGGGCCACCTGCACGGCTGCGGCACGCCGGTTAGCGTCGGTCGCCATGCGGAACGAACAGGAGCCGGGCTCCCTGGAGAAGGTCCTCGCCGACATCGCCGACGAACGCGCCGCCCAGGACCGGATGTGGGGCGTCCAGGAGTTTCCCGACGGGACCGGACCGGAGTTCGCCGGTGGGGCCGACAAGGCCAAGGACGACTGCGCCGACGCCTGGGCGCGCGGCGAGCTGACATGGCGGCATGTGCTCGCCGAGGAGTTCCACGAGGCGCTGGCCGAGACCGACCCGGTGCCGCTGCGGAACGAGCTGGTGCAGACGGCGGCCGTGGCCGTGAAATGGATCCAGTCGCTGGACCGCCGGAACGGCATGACCGAACATCGCACCAAGGAAGGTGGTGGGCGCACCGAGAAGCTGGTCCGCGACCGGATCCCCGACCTCATCCTGAGCACCGGCCGGCGGCCCGAGACCCGGGTCGCGGAGCGCGGCGAGTACACGTCGCTGCTGCGCGCGAAGCTCTACGAGGAGGCCGGCGAGTACATGGAGAGCGGAGACCCCGCCGAACTCGCCGATGTCCTGGAGGTCGTCCACGCGCTCGCAGCGCTCCACGGCCTGACGCCCGCCGACCTGGAGGCAAGCCGCTCCGCCGAGCACACCACCCGAGGGGGTTTCTCAGAGCGCATCGTCCTGCGACTACACCCGTAGGCGCCGCCGACTGCGGTCAGCGGGATGGCGTCAGGGCCAGATCCGGCGAAGCGTCCACGGGCCGGCGGCTCCCGCGGCCGGCCCGACCACCTCCGCGATCGCCGGGCCGTCCGGCGTCGTGACCTGGAGCCGGTAGAAGCGGGCCTCGCCGGGTTCCTGCCACTGCTCCAGGACCCGGCGCACCCGGAAGCACCCGCGCGCACCGGTGATCTGAGAAGGATGGGCCACCGGGGTGGTCTCCGCGGAGACGGGTTCATCGATCAGCACGAGACCAGACCCTAGCCCGAACAAGTGTTCGAGCAAAGCCCAACAAGCCGCCCGACACGACATCCCCATCCCAGGCAAGCCGCCATCCGATACCCACCAGGCAGGCTCGCAGGTCAGCGCACACGGGCAGCACATGTGCGGCGCTGCGTCCGGAGCAGCGCCCGCAGGACCGCGCCCGGGGGCGTACTGCGTGCGCTTGCATGATGCGGCTCACAAAGGGCGGCGCCCGCGAAGCAGCCCATGTGAGCCCCTGCGTCCAGAGCGGCACCCCTGGGACCGCGCTGTGGGGCCGCGCCGTGGGGCCGCGCCGTGGGGCCGCGCCGTGGGGCCGCGCCGTGGGGCCGCGCCGTGGGGCCGCGCCGTGGGGCCGCGCTGGATAGGTAAGCGCGGGCCC
>NZ_JBEZJL010000089.1:0-44859 GCF_040651755.1 Actinomadura sp. NPDC048394
ACATCAACCCCACCACCCAACCACTCCTCCCCCACCCCCCCCTCTACCCATCTGCCCCGGGGCCCACCCCGCCCCCGGGGCGGCGCCGCCCCCCGCTCTCGAACCTTCGAACCTTCCGACTCGATCCCGCGGTTACCCCGTGACCGCGGGATCGTCCGTTTCCCTGCACGTTCGGTAGTCACATGGATACATTGAGCGATGGTCCCTCCGACCGTCGGGAGTAGCCATGTCGAACCTCATCGCCGCCCTCACGGGCGCCGTGATCGCCCTTTCGCCCGCCGTCCCCGCGCACCACCACGGCGCAGGGACAACGTCCCTCCAGCTCACGCTGACCCATCCCGGGCGCAACGCCTCGGGGACGCACGCGGTGACCCTCACCTGCGACCCTCCGGGCGGCCGGCACCCGGAAGCCGCCCGGGCCTGCTCCGAGCTCGCCGGTTCCGGCGGGAAGTTCGCGCACGCGCCGGACGGACGGATGTGCACCGACGTCTACGCGCCCGTAGTGGCGGAGGCGAAGGGCCGCTGGCACGGCAACCCCGTGTCGTTCCACGCCCACTACGCCAACGACTGCGTGATGCACTCCCGCACCGGCACGGTGTTCGCGTTCTGATACGCGTCCGGCCCAGGTCATCAAGACCGTCCGCATAGGCGGGCCGACCGTGGGTAAGGCGCGCACACGGGCCACGCGAGCCGCCGGTTATTCGAGAGGATGTGCGCGCGATGCCACGACGGGTCAGCGACGTCATGACCCCGGCCCCACAGGCACTGCCGCTGGACGCGACGCTGTACGAGGCGGCCCGGGTGATGCGGGACGAGGGGATCGGCGACGTGCTGGTCACCTACGCGGGGCAGCTGTGCGGGATGGTCACCGACCGCGACATCGTGGTGCGGGCCGTCGCGGAGAGCCGCGACACGTCGCTGACGCCGCTCGGCGAGGTCTGCACCGCGGAGCTGTGCACCCTGCACCCCGAGGACGACACCGAGACGGCGGCGCGGCTGATGATCGAGCGGTCCGTCCGGCGGCTGCCGGTGGTGGACGGCGGGCGGCGGCCCGTGGGCATCGTCTCGATCGGCGATCTCGCGGTGGCGGACGGGCAGCGCGGCCCGCTCCCCGAGATCAGCAAGGCCCCGCCGAACAACTGAACCCCCGCCGCGACCCCCGCGCCGCCCGCGACCCCCGCGACACCTGCGCCGCCGGCGCCCCCCGCCCCGCCCGCGACCCGCGCGACCCGCGCGGCGCCGGCGATCCGTGTACTCCGGGGCGGGCGGCCATCCCCGGCATGACGTGGCGCAGGATAACGTCATAAGCGTGGCTCCAACCGAAACGGTGCTCACCGACCAGCTCGCCGTGGAGATCGCCCGGCTGGGGATGGTCGGGGAGTCCTCCGACGTCGGCACCCTGCACCGGGTGGCCGAGCTGGCGTCGCGTGCCGTGCACGGGTGCGCGGGCGCCGCGTGCGTGCGCTGGGCGATGCCGCCGGCGTCCCTCGGGGACCCCGTCGCGGTCGCCGCGCTCGGCGCCGGGCCGGATCCGGCGCCGCGGCCCCCGGACGTCCCGCGCGTCCCGAAGCAGCAGGACGCCTCCGGACGGAGCGCGGCCGACCCCGGCCTCCCGGACGCGGCCGGGGAGGTCGCGCCGGACGAGCTGCCCTCGCCGGACGCCGAGCGCCCCGAGCCGCTGGCCGCGGCCGCCAGCCACCCCGACCTCGCCGAGGTCACCGACCGGCAGCTGTCCCGGGGACGCGGCCCGATCTTCGACGTCGTCATGGACCGCCGCACGGTGAGCTGCGACGACATCCTCGTCGAGACCCGCTGGCCGGAGGCGGTGTCGGACATGCTGCGCCGCGGCGTGCGGTGCTTCACCACGTCCCCGCACCTGAACCCGCCCGTCCTGGTCACGCTGACGCTGTACGGGGTGACGCCGAAGTCGCTCGGGCCGGACCGGCTCGCGCTCGTCTCGCTGCTGCTGGCGCAGGGCAGCGCGACGATGTCGAACGCGCAGCAGTACGACGACGTGCACCGGACCGCCGCGCAGTTGCAGGAGGCGGTGGAGGCGCGGGCCGTCGTCGACCAGGCCAAGGGCATCCTGATGCACGCGCTCGGCTGCGGCGCGGACGAGGCTTTCGCGGAGATGCGCCGCATCTCCCAGACCAGGCATGTGAAACTGACCGCACTGGCTCAGCGGATCGTCGGTGACCAGGGACTCCGCTAGGTCCCGCGCCAGGAGCACGGAGGTGACCGCATAGGCTGCGAGATGCAGTCGCCGAGACTGCGGTCCGGATGACCGGAGCCGCGAAGCCGGTCCTGTCCGGCCTCGCCTCGGGGCACAGAGGGAGACCCGTTGCACGATCAGCCCGATCAGCTCGAACCCGAGTCCCTGGTACGGGAGATCTCGGATCTCGAGGGGCGCATCGGTGAGCTGCGCCAGGCCTCCGGCATGCCCGAGGCCGACCTGCGGGCCACCCTGGACGCCGCGCTGACGGAGCTCGAGCTGGCGGTGACGGCGCTGCGCACGCTGGGCGCCGACCAGGGCGCCGAGCAGGGCGGCTCGAACGCGGCCGAGAACGAGCGCCGGGTGCTGCGGACGGTCTTCCAGGACGCGCCCGTGCCGCTGTTCCTGCTGGACCGCAACACCAGCGTCCGGCGGGTGAACCGCCAGGCGGCGGAGCTGCTGGGCACCTCGTCCGGATACGTCTCCGGCAAGCAGTTCACGGCGTTCTGCGATCTGGCGACCCGCGCGGCGGTCCGGTCGCAGCTGGCCGCGGTGGTGCGGACGGGACGGCGGCGGCGGGTGCCCGTACGGTTCCTCGGCCGGGAACGTCCGGTGGACGCGGTCGTGACGCTGGCGCGGGTGTGGATCCGCGGGGAGCCGGACCCGATGGTGGTCGTCGCGGCGGGTGCCGCGCGCCCCCCGGCGGACGCCCCGGGCGGTAGTGAGGCGAACGCCGGTGCGGAGACCGCGGGACGCGGCGCTCCGGCGAAGCGGGACGGCGGGAAGCGGTCCGCGGCGCGGCGGCCGGACGCAGGCGCGGCCGGCGCGGGCGCTGCAGGCGCGGGCGGCACGGGCGCTGCGGGCGCGGCGCGTGTGCCGGAGCCGGCATCGCCGCCGCAGGCGCGGGCACCGCAGCCGCAGACCCGCATCGACGACGAGGCCGTGGCCACGATCGTGCACCGGATGGACGTGCTGGCCACCGCGAGCGAGCTGCTGCTGGACGAGCCGGTCTTCAACGAGACGGTCGCGGTCCGGCGGTGCGCCCGGCTGCTGGCCGCGGAGCTGGCCGACTGGGCGTTCATCGACCTGACGGGCCCGAACAGCGGCGCCTCCGGGCAGTCCGGCGGCGCGGCGGGAGCGGCGCCCGTCCTGAACCGCCAGGTCGTGATGGGGCCGGACGACGAGCATTCCGTCGAGGCGGCGCGGACGCTCCAGGAGCTGCATCCCGCGGCGGGAACGCTCCCGTACGACGTGTTCGCGACCCGGCAGAGCGCGCTGCGCCCGCATGTGGACAGCCTGGACGAGCTGGGGAACGCCGCCGACGGCGTGCCGGTCTGCGCGAAGATCGGCGCGACGTCGCTGCTGAGCGTGCCCGTGGAGGACGGCGACCGGTGCCTCGGCGCGATCACGCTCGCGTCCGGCGGCGAGTACGGGCCGTTCGACCTGATGGACCTCGGCGTCGTGCAGCGGCTCGGCCGCTACCTGGCGCTGGTGATCCGGGCGGCGCGGCTCTACCGGCGCCGCGCCGAGGTCGCCGACTCGCTGCAGGCGAGCCTGCTGCCGCGGGCGCTGCCCGCGATCCCGGGCGCGACGGTCGCGGCGCGGTACCTGACGGCGACGCACGGCGCGGACGTCGGCGGCGACTTCTACGACGTGTTCCGCGTCGGGGACGGCTGGGGGCTGGTCCTCGGCGACGTCTGCGGCAAGGGCGAGGACGCGGCGGCCGTGACCGCGACGGCGCGGCACTGCATGCGGCTCGCCGCGCGGTGGAAGTCGCGTCCGGGCGAGATCCTCGGCATCGCGAACGAGGCGCTGCTGGACGAGGACCGGTTCGTCACCGCGATCATGGCGGGGCTGGAGATGGCCCCGGAGCGGGTGACGGTGTCGCTCGGCACCGCCGGCCATCCGCCCGCGATCGTGGTCCGCGCGGACGGGGTGATCCGGTCGGCCTCGCGGGGCGGGGTGCCGCTCGGCCTGTTCGAGGACTTCGAGGCCGGTTCCGACACGATCGACCTCGGTGTCGGGGACACGCTGATCCTGCATTCGGACGGGGTGCTGGAGGCGTGCGACCACGCGCGCCTGGAGTTCGGCCAGGAGCGGCTGCTGGAGGCGCTGGCGGGCCACGCGGGCGACACTCCGGAGGAGATGCTCGGCGCGGTGGAGCAGGCGCTGCTGGAGTTCTGCGACGGCGACCTGCGCGACGACGTGTCGATGGTGGCGCTGCGCGTGGACCCGCCGACGCTCGCCTGACCGCTCGGGCGAGTTGCCCGAACCCTGCACTGATGGGCGTTCTGCCGGGTAAAGGGGTTCCATGAGCGTCGACCCCTCGTCCAAGCCGCGCAACGAGACCGAGCACGAGCGGCTCGACCGGCAGCTGATGGAGCTGCTCCAGGGCTTCCGGGTGGCCACCACCGGCGTGCAGGTGCTGTTCGCGTTCCTGCTGACCGTGCCGTTCTCCCGGGGGTGGAGCGGGGTGGACGGCACCGGGAAGGCGCTGTTCTACGTGGCGCTGTTCGGTGCGGCGCTCGCCTCGATCTGCTTCATCGCGCCGGTGTTCCAGCACCGGATCCTGTTCCAGCTCAACAAGAAGCCGCTGCTGATCCGGCGGGCGAACCGGTTCGGGATCCTCGGCGCGTTCGCGCTGGCGCTCTCGATCACCGCGTCCACCACGCTGATCGTGCAGACGCTCGCGGTGGACACGGCGGCGGTCGGGACGGCGCTGGCCGTCCTGGCGCTGTGCGGGTGGGCGTGGTTCGTCCAGCCGTACCTGACCCGGCTGTCGGCGGGGCGCCGCGCGGAACCGGAGGAGGACTCCTGATCGCGCGGCGCCCGCCGGCCGGCCCGGCCGTCGCGGCCGTGGCGCCGGGTCAGTACGCCTTGCCGAAGATCACGCGCTTGCCGTAGGCGGACGGCTGCCCGCACTTGACGCAGACGCCGGTCTCCTCGGGCGCCTCGGCGGGGATGACCCGCGGCGTCGCGGCGGTCTCCGCCTTGATCTCGTCCTCGCAGGCGGTGCTGCCGCAGTGGAACGCGCGGGCCCAGCCGGTGGCGACCTGCGCGGTGAACGCGTCCCAGGAGTCGACGGCGGCGGTGTGCTCCTCGCGGAACGCCTCGGCGCGGGCCAGCAGGAACGACTGGAACTCGGCGAGCATCCCGGGCAGCACCTCGGGCACCTTGTCGAGGGGGATCTGCTCCTTGCCCTGCCCCTCGACGGTCGGGAGCCGCCGGACGACGGTCGCGACGCCGCCCTCGATGTCGCGCTTGCCGAGCTCGATGCGGATCGGGACGCCGCGCATCTCCCACTCGTTGAACTTGAAGCCGGGCGACAGCTGCGGCCGGTTGTCGTCGACGTGCACGCGGATGCCCATCGACTTGATCGCGGCGCCGAGCCGGCGGGCCTCCGCGGCGGCCTGCTCGCCCTGCTCCTTGCGCCCGATCGGGACGATCACGACCTGGTAGGGGGCGAGGCGCGGGGGCAGCACGAGGCCCTTGTCGTCCCCGTGCGTCATGATCATGCCGCCGATCATCCGGGTGCTCATGCCCCAGGACGTCGTGTGCGCCAGGGTCAGCTTGCCCGCCTCGTCCTGGTACTGGATCTCGAACGCCTTGGCGAAGTTCGTGCCGAGGTAGTGCGACGTGCCGGCCTGCAGGGCGCGGCCGTCCCGCATCATGCCCTCGATCGTGTACGTGCGGACGGCGCCGGCGAACCGCTCGCCGGGCGTCTTCTCCCCCGCGATCACCGGGATCGCCGCTAGCTCGCGCGCCACGGCGGCGTAGGTGTCGAGCGCCCACATCGTCTCGCGCATCGCGTCGCCCTCGTCGATGTGCGCGGTGTGGCCCTCCTGCCAGAGGAACTCGGTGGTGCGCAGGAACATCCGCGGGCGCATCTCCCAGCGGACCACGTTCGCCCACTGGTTCAGCAGCAGCGGCAGGTCGCGGTGCGAGTCGATCCACTTGGCCATGTACTCGCCGATGACGGTCTCGGAGGTCGGCCGCATGACCAGCGGCTCCTCCAGGTCCTTGCCGCCGGCGTGCGTCACGACCGCGAGCTCCGGGGAGAAACCCTCGACGTGCTCGGCCTCGCGCTTGAAGTAGGACTCCGGGATCAGCATCGGGAAGCACGCGTTGTCGTGCCCCGCGTCCTTGATGCGCCGGTCCAGGTCCGCCTGGAGCAGCTCCCACACCCGGTAACCGTACGGGCGGATGACCATCGTGCCGCGAACCGGACCGCGGTCGACGAGCTGGGCCTGCACGACCAGCTCGTTGTACCAGGCGGAGAAATCCTCGCTCTGCGGCGTCACACCTTCTCGACTCACAGCGAACAAGGGTACTGACCGGCGGCGTGGGCTCGGGCCGCTTCGCTACCCTCGCGAGATGCGCTGGTCCCAGATGTTCGCGCCGACGCTCCGCGACGACCCCGCCGAGGCGGACGCGCCGAGCCACCGGCTGCTGCTGCGCGCGGGCTACGTCCGGCAGCTGACGGCCGGCCACTACAGCCTGCTGCCGCTCGCCGTCCGCGTCCGCGCGAAGATCATCGAGATCGTGCGGCAGGAGATGGACGCGATCGGCGCGCAGGAGATGCTGCTGCCCGCGCTGCACCCGGCGGAACCGTGGCGGCGGTCGGGCCGGTGGGAGCTGATGGGGCAGGAGATGTTCCGGCTCAAGGACCGGCGCGGCGCCGACCACGCGCTCGGCATGACCCACGAGGAGATCTTCGCGACGGTCGCGCGGGAGCTGAGCTCCTACAAGCAGTTGCCGCAGCAGTGGTACCAGTTCCAGACGAAGTTCCGGGATGAGCCGCGTCCCAAGGGCGGCCTCATGCGGACGCGCGAGTTCACCATGAAGGACGCCTACAGCTTCGACGTGGACCGCGCCGGGCTGGACGTCTCGTTCGACGCCTACCACGGCGCCTACACGCGGATCTTCGCGCGGCTGGACCTGCCGGCGCTGCCGTGCGAGGCGTCCAGCGGGACGATGGGCGGCGCCGGCTCCACCGAGTTCATGTGCCCCGCCGACGTCGGCGAGGACCTGGTCGTCCACTCCCCGGCCTGCGGGTACGCGGCGAACATCGAGCGCGCCACCTCGGCGCTGCCGGAGGTGTCCGACGGGCCGGGCCTGCCCGCGCCGGAGCGTTTCGACACGCCCGGCGTCCGCACGATCGACGATCTGACCGCGTACGGCGCGCCCGGCGACCGGCAGATCAAGACGCTCGTGTACATCCTGGACGGCGCGCTCACGCTCGTGCTGCTGCGCGGCGACCACGCGCTCAACGAGCAGAAGCTCGTGGACGCGACCGGCGCCGCCGAGATCCGCGCCGCCGAGCCCGCCGAGATCCAGCGGGCCCTCGGCGCGCTGCCGGGCAGCCTCGGCGCGGTCGGCGTGACGCTCCCGGTGATCGCGGACGAGGCGCTGCGCGGCCGCCGCGCCATGTTCACCGGCGCGAACATCGACGACATGCACCTGCGGGGCGTCGACGTCGCCCGCGACATCACCGGCGCGGCGTGGGCGGACCTGCGCGAGGTCACCGCCGGCGAGCCGTGCCCGCGCTGCGGCGAGCCGCTGGAGATCGTCCGGGCGATCGAGATCGGGCACATCTTCAAGCTCGGCGACCGGTACGCGCGGGCGCTCGGCGTCGAGGTCCTCGACCCGGACGGCAAGCGGGTGCCGGTCGTGATGGGCAGCTACGGCATCGGGATCGAGCGGGCCATGGCGGCGATCGTCGAGACCCACCATGACGAGCGCGGGATCGTCTGGCCGGTCGCGGTGGCGCCGTTCCAGGTCGCGGTCGTGATCGCGCAGTCCGACGACGCGGACGTGGCCGCGGCCGCCGAGGAGATCTACACCTCCCTCCGGGACGCCGGCGCCGACGTCGTGATCGACGACCGGGCCGAGCGGGCCGGCGTGAAGTTCCGCGACGTGGAGCTGACCGGCATCCCGTACCGGATCACGGTCGGCCGCCGCGGCCTCGCCGAAGGCGCCGCCGAACTCACCACCCGCACCACCGGCGAGACCCTCAAGATCCCCTTGCCCGAGGTCGTCCCACATCTCCTTCCCCTACTGCGTCCCCACACCTGACGCCCGCGCCCGGCCCCGCTCTAGGCTGTACCGCCGCGTTCACGGCGCAGGAGGGGTGGGAGCGATGGGCCCGAGCTTGGATCCCGCGTATGACGACCGGACGGTCCTGCAGGTCGCGAGCACGTTGCGCGCGGGTGACTGGCGTCCCGCGGCGGCACTGCTGCACGACTCGGCCCGCGACCCCGACCGCAAGGCGCACAGGGTCGACCGGCTGGGCTTCGACAAGCGCTGCCACTCCGCCATCGAGGCCTGGGTGTCCGCTCAACCCGGCAATCCGGACGCTCACCTGGTGCGGGCGCGCGCGCTCGTGGTCCAGGCGTGGGCGGCGCGCGGCAATTCCTACGCGAAGCAGGTGAGCAAGAAGGCCTGGCCTGTGTTCTTCGATCGGCTCCGCGCCGCCGACGCCGCCGTCTCCGGCGCGGTCGGGCTGGCGCCCGACGATCCCACTCCGTGGGCGATGGCGGTCATGATCGCCCGTGCCCTCGAACTACCGCGCGCCGAGTTCCAGCACCGCTGGGACGGGCTGCTCGCCCGCGACCCCCAGCACGTCAGCGGCCACTACCACGCGTTGCAGTACCTCTGCGCCAAGTGGAGCGGCTCCCATGAGGAGATGTTCGACTTCGCCGACCGGGTCTCCGCCTCCGCACCCCTCGCCTCCCCTCTCCACATGCTTCCCGTCTTCGCGGTGACCGAATACGCGCTGGCCATCGTGAGCAGGCGCGTCCCGGAAGGACCGAGGATCGGCAGGTACAAGAAGAGCAAGCAGGTCAAGGACGCGGTCGCGAGGGCGGTGGAATGCTGGGAGACGCCCGCGGCCGAGAGGCGGACGCCGCCGCACGCCCGTGCCGTGTTCGACCGGACGCATCTCGCGTTCTGGGCGTACATGAGCCGCTCCCCCGCCGTCGCGGCCCGGCAGTACCGCCTGATGGGCCCCTACTCCTCCGAGCTCCCGTGGTCGTACTTCGTGCCCGCGTACCGCGTCCGCATCCCGATCCACCGCCTGGCCTACAAGGTCCTCCACCACGGCTAGCGCCGTCGCCGTTCACGCGCCGGGCGTGTTCGGGGGCGAGGTGGGGGCGGAAAAGGGTTTGACGGGGTCGCGGTGCCTTCCGGAGACTCGGCGGCGGGTTCTCAAGGACGAGGGGTGGCCGTGGGTCACGTGGAGGTCGGGCATGTCGGCCATGCGCTGCCCGACGGGCGGGTGCTGCTGGACGACGTGTCGTTCCGGGTCGGCGACGGGGTGACGGCGGCGCTCGTCGGGCCGAACGGGGCCGGGAAGACGACGCTGCTCAGGCTCATCGCCGGGGACCTGGCGCCGCAGGACGGGACGGTCGCGCACAGCGGCGGGCTCGGCGTGATGCGGCAGTTCATCGGCAACGTGCGGGACGAGTCGTCGGTGCACGACCTGCTGCTGTCGGTGGCGCCGCCGCGGGTGCGGGAGGCCGCCGCGGCGGTGGACGCCGCCGAGCTGGCGATGATGGAGCGCGACGACGAGCCGACGCAGCTGAGGTACGCGAACGCGCTGGCCGGCTGGGGCGACGCGGGCGGCTACGAGATCGAGGTGCTCTGGGACGCGTGCTGCGTCGCGGCCCTCGGCGTCCCGTACGACGCGTGCCGATGGCGGGAGACGAGGACGCTGTCGGGCGGCGAGCAGAAGCGGCTCGCGCTGGAGGCGCTGCTGCGGGGCCCCGACGAGGTCCTGCTGCTGGACGAGCCGGACAACTACCTGGACGTGCCGGGCAAGCAGTGGCTGGAGGAGCGGCTGCGGGAGACGGCCAAGACCGTGCTGGTCGTCTCGCACGACCGGGAGCTGCTCGACCGCTGCGCCGACCGGATCGTGACGGTCGAGGCGGGCCGCGTGTGGATCCACGGCGGCCGGTTCTCGACGTACGCGGCGGCCCGCCGGGACCGCAACGAGCGGCTGGAGGAGCTGCGGCGGCGGTGGGACGAGGAGCACGCGAAGCTCAAGGAGCTGGTCAACACCCTGAAGGTGAAGGCCACGGTCAACGACGGTTTCGCGTCGCGGTACCGGGCGGCGCAGACCCGGCTGCGCAAGTTCGAGGAGGCGGGGCCGCCGGAGACGCCGCCCCGCGACCAGAGCCTGAAGATGCGGCTGCGCGGCGGCCGCACCGGCAAGCGGGCGGTGATCTGCGAGGACCTGGAGCTGACGGGGCTGATGCGGCCGTTCAGCGAGGAGATCTGGTTCGGGGAGCGGGTCGCGGTGCTCGGCTCGAACGGCTCGGGGAAGTCGCATTTCCTGCGGCTGCTCGCCGCGGTGGCGGAGGTGCTGCCGCGGGGCGCGGTGCCGGTGCGTCCGGTGGAGCACACCGGGGTCGCCCGGCTCGGCGCGCGGGTGGTGCCGGGGCTGTTCGCGCAGACGCACGCGCGTCCGGACCTGGCGGGGCGCACGCCGTGCGAGATCGTCATGACCGAGCACGCGCGGCTGCGCAACGACGCGATGAACGCGCTCGCCCGGTACGAGCTGCAGTTCTGCGCGGAGCAGCCGTTCGAGACGCTGTCGGGCGGCCAGCAGGCGCGGTTGCAGATCCTGCTGCTGGAGCTCGGCGGCGCGACGCTGCTGCTGCTGGACGAGCCGACCGACAACCTCGACCTCGCCAGCGCGGAGGCGCTGCAGGAGGGCCTGGAGTCGTACGAGGGGACGGTCGTCGCGGTGACGCACGACCGCTGGTTCGCCCGGTCCTTCGACCGCTTCCTGGTGTTCGGCGCCGACGGCTCGGTCTACGAGTCCTCGGAGCCGGTCTGGGACGAGGCGAGGGTCGCCCGGCCACGCTGACCGGGCGACCCTCGTCGTGAGGGCGGCCGGTCAGGGACGCTGGCCGGGACGGTCCACGACGCCCGCGGCCAGGCGGACGGAGTAGCTCTCGACGGCGCCCTTCAGGAAGCGGCCGCCGTCCGGCATGGCATGGTCCTGGACGACGGTCGTCCGGTGGCCCCGGTACGCGTAGGTGGACGGGTCCAGGAGGACCTCGTCCTTCGCCCAGCCCTCGATGAGGAACGAGACCGACAGCGCCTTGTGCCCGGCCCCGTCCCGGGCGGTGCGGTCCACGGTGACGCCGGGGATCTTCGCCAGCGCGCGGTAGGCGGCGGCGGTCTGCGCGGGCGGCAGCGCGCCGTTGTTCAGCAGCAGCGACTCGAGCAGCTGGAACGCGCCCTCGTTCCGGCCGCCCGGCGCGCCCCCGTTGCGGGCCCAGGCCAGCATCCCGTCCGGGTCGGCGGGCAGCTTGGCGACGGTGGCGTAGTCGATCGGCGGCATCCCGCCGCCCGTGGCGGAGGTGACGAGCCTGCCGTTGTCGTACATCGCCATGCGCTTGCCGTCGGCCCGGATCCATGTCCGGTCGACCTGCGTCCTCAGCGGGGCGCCCGGCGCGATGGTCTGGCCGCGGCCGGGGACGCCGCTGCGCCGGTAGCGGGTCTCGGTGTAGACCCACTGGCCGGGGCGCGGCGCGGTGAACGGCTGCTTCAGCGCGAACGTCGCGGCGACGTTGAGCACCTGCTGCGTCTCCGTCGGCGCGGCGGGCGCCGGGTGGTGCGGCTTGCCGTCGCTCGTGGCGACGACGGCGCCGGCGATGAGCGCTCCCGCGACGCCGCCGGCGGCGACGAGGCGGAACGTCGTCCGGCGGGACGGCCCGGGACGGCGGGCCGCGGACGCCGTGATCCGCTCGTAGGCGGCGCGTCCGGCCGGGTCATGGGCGGCGCCGTCGAAGGCGCCGGGCGGGCAGGGGTCGGCCGGGGCCATGACGCGGCGGACTTCGTGGAGGTCGTTCATGCCTGGGGGCTCCTTTGCAGCGGTGCGGCGGGGGCGGGGCGGCCCGCGTCGGTCCCGGCGCGGGCGTCGATCTCGGCGAGGGCGGCGGTCAGGCGGCGCCGTGCGCGGTGCAGGCGCACGGAGAACGTCTCGACCGAGCAGCCGGCGGCGGTCGCCGCGTCGCGCGCGTCGAGGCCGTCCCAGCCCACGAGCCGGAGGACCTCGCGGTCGCGGGCGGACAGGCGGTCGAGCGCGGCGGCTATGCGGCCGCCTTCGGCCAGACCGGACGCGACGTCGGCGGCGGGGGCGCGCGGGCCGTCGCCGCGCAGCCGGTCCCACAGGCGGGTGCGCCGGCGGCGGCTCCGCATCTCGTTGGCGAGGACGTTGCGGGCGACGTTCAGCAGCCACGGGAACGGGCGGTCGGGCGGGATGTCGCCGCGCCGCCGCCACGCGACAAGAAACGTTTCTGCGGCGATGTCGCGGGCCGTGTCGTGGTCGATCCGACGCGCGGCGTACCTGAGCACGTCGTCGTAGTGCGCGTCCCACAACCGGGTGAATCCCCCGTCTGGATCCGGCACGCCGGCTCCCTTCTCTCGGGCTTCTCTCGGGTCGGTGTCGCTCAGAGATGTCCGGCAGGGCCGCTTTCCCTACACCTTGATCGATCTTGGCTGGTCAGTGCGCTCCTGTGGATCTGTCCAAGAACGCGGGGAGATGGATAGGGTGCCCGCGTGCGGGTGGTGGTGACGGGTGCGGCGGGATTCATCGGGAGTCATGTGACCGACGCCCTGTCGGGCGCCGGTCACGAGGTGCTCGCCGTCGACGCGCCCGGCCGGTCGCCCACGCCGGATCTGGCGCGGCGCGCGTGGGCCGAGGTGGCGGCGCGGCCCGGCGTCACGGCGCTGGAGCGGGACCTGGCGGTGGACGATCTCGACGTGGTCGCCGCCGCCGACGTCGTCGTCCATCTCGCGGGGCGGCCGGGCGTGCGCAGCTCGTGGGGCGGCGGGCGCGCGGCGGCGGAGCGCGACAACGTGGTGGCGACGGCGCGGCTGCTGGAGGCGTGCGCGCGGCGTCCGGCGCGGCTGCGTCCGCGCGTGGTGGTGGCGTCGAGTTCGTCGGTGTACGGGTCGGCGGGCCACCGGCCGAACCGGGAGGACGATCCGCTCGCCCCGGCGAGCCCGTACGCGGCGAGCAAGGCGGAGGTCGAGCGGCTCGCGGGGCTCGCCGCGGAGAACGGCCTCCGCACGGTGGTGCTCAGATACTTCTCGGTCTACGGACCCCGGCAGCGGCCTGACATGGCCTTCCACCGCTTCGTGGAAGCGGCGCTGGACGGGCTCCCGCTGCCGGTGTTCGGGGACGGACGGACGTCGCGGTCGTTCACGCACGTGCGGGACGTGGTGGCGGCGACGCTGGCGGCGGCCGTCGCGGACCTGCCGGCGGGCGTCGCCGTCAACGTCGGCCATCCCGAACCGGTGGCGGTGCGGGCGGCGATCGGGCTGCTGACCGGGGTGCTGGGCGTGCGGGCGGAGATCCGGCGGGAGGCGCCGGTCGCCGGTGACGCGGCGCTGACCTGGGCGGACGGCGGGCGCGCCGCGCGGCTGCTCGGCTGGTCGGCCACGACGTCGCTGGCGGACGGCCTCGCGGACCAGATCGCGTGGCACCGGTCGTTGCGCGCGCAGGAGGTGGCCGTCGGATGAGGCACAGGGCGGCCTATCTCGCGTTCGACCGGTTCCCGTCGGGCAAGGGCTCGGCGGTGCACATCGCGCAGATGGCCGACGAGCTGTTCGAGCGGTCCGGGGGCGGGCTGCTGGGTGTGCTCGGCGGCGGCGGACTCCCCGGCTACCAGCGGGAGGGCGCGCGGGAGATCGTCAGGTTCGAGGAGCAGATCCCGAACCTGATCGACCGCGCGGAGGCCTATTCGGCGTGGGCCGCCGCGCTTCTGCGCGAGCACGTGGAGTCCCTGGAGATCGTTCACGTCCGGGATCCGTGGAGCGCGCTGCCCGCACTGACGGCCGAAGGCCGTGACTACAAGGTCGTCTTCGAGGTGAACGGGCTGCCGTCCATCGAGATGGGCCACACCTGGCCGTGGGCCTCACCGGCGACGCTCGGCAAGATCCGCGAGCTGGAGCGGTTCTGCCTCGACCGCTGCGACGCGGCCGTGGTGCCGTCGCGGGTGATCGGCGACGCCGTCCAGGGGCTCGGGGCGGCGGCGGAGAAGGTCCACCTCGTGCCGAACGGCGCCGACCTCCCGGACGAGACGGCGCGCCCCGCCGGCGCCCCCGACCGGTACATCGTCTACGTCGGGGCGCTCCAGCCGTGGCAGGGCATCGACGTGCTGCTCCGCGCGTTCGCGCGGCTCGGCGACCTCGCCGATCTGCGGCTGGTGATCTGCTCGTCCGTGCCGGAGCGGCGCGCGAAGCCGGTGCGGCGGCTGGCGGAGCGGCTCGGCGTCGCCGACCGCCTGGACTGGCGGTTCGCGCTGCCGCACCCGGAGGTCGCCGCGTGGCTGGCGCACGCCGCGGTGTCGGTGGCGCCGCTGACCGGCTGCGCCCGCAACCTCGACCAGGGCTGCGCGCCGCTGAAGGTGATCGAGTCGATGGCGGCGGGCGTCCCGGTCGTCGCCTCGGACCTGCCGGCGGTCCGCGAGCTGATGGCGGACGGGGAGCACGGGCGGCTCGTCCCGGCGGACCGTCCGGCGGAGCTGGCGCGGGCCGTCCGGATCCTGCTGGAGTACCCCGGCGAGGCCGCCGCGATGGGCGCGCGGGCCCGCGCGCGCGTCGCCGGCGGCCTGACCTGGACGCGGTCGCGCGCCCGGCTGGCCGAGGTCTACCGTACGATCGCGCCGTCAGACCGATAGGTGGGGTGTCGTCATGTTCTGGCGCAAGCAACGCGCGGCCATCGAGGGATTCCACCCGCTGCACCGGGCGCTGGTCCTGGAGCGGTGGTTCTCGGTGTCGCTGCCGCGCGACCAGTGGGAGCCGGTGATCCAGAGCCTCGCGCGGCACGCGGACGTGGTGAAGCGGCGCCGGTGGCGGATCAGCCCGCGCACGTCGCGGGTCCTGGTGCCGATGCTGCGCGTCCTGGCGGCGGACATGCCGGCCGAGGGCCTGCTGTCGGTCGCGCTGGACATGCGGGGCGAGACTCCCGAGAAGACGGGGACGCCGCGGCAAGTG
This sequence comes from Actinomadura sp. NPDC048394, assembly GCF_040651755.1. Classification (NCBI taxonomy): domain Bacteria; kingdom Bacillati; phylum Actinomycetota; class Actinomycetes; order Streptosporangiales; family Thermomonosporaceae; genus Actinomadura; species Actinomadura sp. NPDC048394. Next base: position 15,224 of record NZ_JBEZJL010000089.1, read on the forward strand.
CAGGTGAGGCGGCCGATCCTGTCGATGAACGAGTGGTTCGTCTTCGATCCGTGGCTGCGGATGCGCGCCGAGCTGCGGGACGGCAGCGTCGTGGAGCTGGCGGTCACCGACCGGATCCGGCACCGCAAGTACAAGAAGCGCAACCCGCGCGGCAAGGTCAAGTACAAGCACAAGACCAAGACGGTGCAGCTGGTCAGCGTGACGCGCCGGCTGGGCAAGGACGCGGCCCCGCGGCCGCCCGGCACGCCGCCGCCGCGGTGGATCCAGGTGCGGGTGAAGGACGGCAACCGGTTCATGATCCGCGCGAACGCCAAACTGCTCGGGCCGCTCAACGACGACGAGCTGCGCGAGCGGATCCTGCACGTGTCGACCGAGCCGTTCCGCTGGACCCCGCCCGGCGCACCTGTGAGGAGGGCGCAGTGACGCGCTGCACCGTGACCACCGGGTTCTTCCTGCTCGGCCGCTGCGGGCAGGCCGCCGTGGCGGCGTGCCCGGGATGCGGGCGCCCCGTCTGCGCCGAACATGCCGTGCAGGGCGGGTACTGCCCGTCGTGCGCGGCGCAGGCGGGCGGCCCGCCCGACCCGCACGACCCGTCCTTCGTGAGCGGTTACCGGCGCCGGTACTACGAGAGCAGCTCGCAGACGTACTACGACAACCAGTGGTACTCGTCGTTCGACTCCTACGACCGCGGCGCGTTCAACCCCGGCGACGACTACTCGTATGGAGAAGGCGACTTCGGTCCGGACGACGGCACCGGGTTCGTGGACAGCTGAGTGGACGGCACGATGACGCGTGTCCTCTGGGTGACAGAGCACTATCCGCCGAGCCAGGGCGGGATGGCCAATTCGTGCGACCGGATCGTCCGGGGGCTGCGCGGCGCCGGCGTCGAGGTCGACGTCGCGCACCTGACGCGGCGCGAGCGGCCCTGGGCCGTCACGCGCGAGCACGGCGGGCGGCTCCTCACCGCCCCGCTCGGCGACGACCCCGAGCACGCGCTGCGCCGGCTGTGGACGACGCTGACCGCCGGGAACCTCACCGGCGCGTACACGCACGTCGTCGCGTTCGGCGGGACGTACTCGATGCTCGCGGCGCCCGTCCTCGCCCGGCTCGTGGACGCGCCGCTGATCACGCTGCTGCGCGGCAACGACATCGACGTCGGCGTGTTCTCGATGCGGAGGCGCGGCGTCCTGGCGGACGCTCTGCGCGCGTCGGCGCGGGTCTGCGTGGTGGCACGCAACCACATCCCGCTGGTGAAAGCGCTGGTCCCGGACGCGGCCGTGACGTTCGTGGCGAACAGCGTCGACACCGCGCAGTGGCGCGTCCTGCCGTCGGAACGCGAGCGCGGGCATGCCTGGCGGGCGGAGAACGTCGAGCCGGGACGCCGGACCATCGGGATCATCGGCCAGCTGAAGAACAAGAAGGGCGTCGGGTTCTTCCTGGACGCCCTCGTCGCGTCCGGGCACGCCGGCCGGTTCCACCTGGTGCTCGTCGGCGAGGTCGAGGAGACGGTGACGGCGTGGCTCGCCGAGCGCAAGGACGCGGTGCCGCACTCGTTCCTGCCGTTCCTCGAACGCTACGACCTGCCCTCGGTGTACGCGAGCTGCGACCTCGCCGCGCTGCCGTCGTTCTACGACGGGATGCCGAACGTGGCGCTGGAGGCGGCGGCGCTCGGCGTGCCGCTGATCTGCTCGGACGCGGGCGGCCTCGCCGACGTCGCGGACGAGGCGATCGGCTTCACGTTCCCGGCCGGCGACCCGCACGCGTGCCGCGCCGCGATCGACCATGCGGCCCGCGCGAGCGACGAGGAGCTGGCGGCGCTCGGCGCGGCGGGCGCCGAGCGGATCGCCCGCGACTTCACCCCGGCCGCCGAGACCGCCGGGTATCTCGCGGTCCTCGGCGAGGTGCGTTGATCGCCTGCTACGCGGCGGGCGGCGGGCTCGGGCACCTCACCCGGCTCCGCGCGTACCTGCACACCCTCGCGGTGGACGACGAGGTCGTCGTCCTGTCGGACTCGCCGTACGCCGCCGACCCGCGCGTCTCGTCCGGCTGGACGGTGCGTCCCGTGTCCACGGGCCTGGCGGCGCTCGCACCGGACGAGCTGGTCGTGGACGCGTTCCCCGCCGGCCTCAAGGGCGAGCTCACCCGGCTACCGTCCGGGATCCGGGTCACGCATCTGGCGCGGCTGCTGCGCTGGGACGCCTACCGGCCTCTCCTCCCCAGCGACCCGCCGCGCTTCGACCGGACGTACGTCCTCGAACCCCTCGACCCGGCCCACGAGGCCCACCTCCGCGCGGTGTCCGACGTGGTCGCGCCGCTGGTGCTGGACGACCCGCCGTCCGCGCCGCTCGACGTCGACGGCTGGGTGATCGTCCACAGCGGCCCGGACGCCGAGACGCTCGAACTGCTCGCCTACGCCCGGGACATGGCGGCCATGGAAGGCGCGGACCCTCCGCTGACGCTCGTCTCGCCGCACCGCCCGGACGGCCTGCCCGATGGGGTCGCCCACCTGGACGTCTATCCCGCCGGCCCGCCCGGGCCGGGCGTCGAGCGGATCGTCACCGCCGCCGGGTTCAACTCCGTCCGGCAGTTCGCGCCCTGGCGGGACCGGCACCGGATGCTGCCGTTCCCGCGCAGCCTCGACGACCAGTTCGCCCGCGCCGCCCGTGCCCGCGCCCGCGTGCCCTAGAAGTACTTCGAGGTGAGGTCGCCGGTCGGCCAGGTCTTCACCGCGTTCGCGGCCTTGTGCAGCGCCGGGTCGATGTCGTCGTAGCTCGGCGCGCTCCCCTCCTGCCGCTGGTCGAACAGCGCGGCCCAGGCCAGCCCGTCGTTGCGGCGGACGAGCAGCGTGCTCGTCCCGGCGAGGCTGCCGTTGTGCCAGGTGTTCATGCCGGTGCCGCCGGTCACCGGGCGGACCATCCAGCCGCAGCCGTAGTACCAGCCGTCGCCGTTGATCCCGGTCTCCGGCTTCGCGAACGCCCGCTTGATCGACGCGGCGGCCAGCACGCTCGTCCCGCCGTCGTAGATCCCGGCGAACCGGGTCAGGTCCATCGCGGTGGCGAGCCAGCCGCCGTGCGCGTCCATGTTCTCGAGGTTGAACGCGCCGTACGGGAACGGCACCTTCTTGCCGGTGTTGTCGAACACGGTCGTGCCGGTGGAGCCGGAGTAGTAGTGGACCTCGCCGCTCGCCTGCGTGAGCGAATGGCCGAGCTTCATCCGCTTGATGCCGCGCGGCGCCAGTACGGCCTTCTGAACGTAGGACGCGTAGCTCTGCCCGGTGACCTTCTCGATGACGCGTCCGAGCAGCATGAAGCCGTAGTTCGAGTAGGCGTACTTCGTCCCGGGCGCGTGGTCGAGCTTGCGCCCCGACACGTACTTCATGATGTTCGCCTGCTTCACCGGCAGCGCGATGCCGAGCGCCTTGGCGATCGCCGCGTCCTGGAACATCGGGTCCGGCGAGATGTCGCGGTCCCAGCCGCCGAGGTGCTGGAGCAGCCGCAGCACGGTGACGTCCTTCAGCCGCGGGTCGGCGGCCGTCGAGAGCCCGAGCAGCGTCGCGACGCGGTCGGTGAGCTTCAGCTTCCCGTCCTGGACGAGCCGCAGCACCGCCGTCGCGGTGACCGGCTTGCTGAGGCTCGCGACGCGGAACGGCGACGTCGGCTGCGTGGTGAAGCCGGTGTCGGAACTCCACGTGTAGCCGCGCGCCAGCAGGAGCTTTCCCTTGCGGACGACGGCGAGCTGCCCGCACGGGACGTTCCGGGCCTGCATGAAGCTCTTCATCGTCGCGTCGAAGCCCCCGAGCCCGGCCAGCGCCGACCCGGTCGCCCGCCACGACCGCGTCGCCGCGGCCTGCGCGGCGGCGGCCTGCGCCGCGCGCGCCGAGCCGCCGGACGAGCAGCCCGCCAGCAGCGCGGGCGCCGCCGCGCCGAGGCCCGCCAGCCCGGCCGCCCTGCCGAAGTCCCTCCTGCTCACCGCCGTCATGCCGTCCCCCCCAGAAGATCAGATGCCTGGAATGCGCGGCTTCGCACCCTAGTGCATGATCATCTTCCGGTGGGGGCGATCAGCGGCGGCCGATCATTCGGCCGCGGAGAGCCGCAGGTCGAACTCGACCTCGACCTCGTCGGCGAGCCGGAGCGCGCCGAAGAACGCCGAGAACGGCTTGACCCCCCAGCGGGTCTGCTGCACGGTCAGCCCCCCGCGCAGCCGGTCCCCCTCGATCTCCGCCCGGACCCGGACCGGCTTCGTCCGGCCCATGATGGTCAGGTCGCCCTCGATCTCCCCCGCCCCCGCGTCGATCGCGGTCGACACGAAGGTGATCTCCGGATGGTGGCGGGCCTCCAGCACCTTGCCGAGGTTGTCCGCGATGTCCAGCCGGTCCTTGTCCGACAGCGGCTTCACCCCGCCGGTGCCCTCCCGCACCTCCAGGCCGTCCACCACGACGACCACCTTGCCCGACGACTCCTCCAGCGGTTCGCGGACCACCGCCTCCGCCGTCCAGTTGCTCGCCTCGATGGTCAGGTCGTGGCCGGCGCGCCGGCCGAGACCGCTGCGGCTCGTGCGGAGCAGCAGCCGCCCGTCACCGGGGCCCAGCTCGTACGTTCCCTCTCGAACGGTCATGCCCTCACACTGCCACGCGCCCCCGCGCACTCCCGCGCGCGCCCCGCCGGGGTCTACACGCAGGTCACCTCGGGCTGCGCGCGGTACTCGGTGTGGAACTTCTCCTGCCGCACCTGGCGGCCGGCGGACAGCAGCGTCCGCCACACGTCGATCTTGAAGCCCTTCCGGCCCGCCATCGGGACGCACCGGCGCCCGTGTCCCGACCCCGCCTCGTACGGCGAGAACCCGTACCGCTTCGACGTCCGCGACCGGACCTCGTACCGGCGGTGCCCCCACAGGCTCACCGTCAGCGAGTCCCCCGTGTAGCCGACCTGGATGCGCACCGGCGCGTCCGTGTCGTTCTTCCACGTGAAGTCGAGGTTCGGATAGGCCACCGCCGCCTCGCGCCCCTCGGGATACTCCGGCATCCACATGGTGTGCGCGCGCGCCTTCCGGATGTCCAGGCCCGCACGGAACACCGCGTTGAACAGCGTCGTGGACACCTGGCAGATGCCGCCGCCCACGTCCTTCACCAGCCGCGACCCCATGATCGCGGGCGCCGGGACGTAGCCGAGCCGCCGCGTCCGCGGCCCCACCACCTTGTTGAAGGAGAACGTCGCGCCCGGCCGCACGACCCGCCCGTCCAGCATCCGCGCGGCCAGCTCGATGTTGCGGACGCGCGGCTGCCCCGGCTGGAACCGGGTCGTGTAGGACGCCATCGGCCGCGCCGACGCGGCGCCGGCGTCCGGCCGCGCGGAATCGCGGGGGACCGCCCCGGCGGCCACCGACGCGCCCGACTTGCGCGGAACCCACAGGTACGCGCCGAGCAGCAGTCCCGTGGCGGCCAGCGCGCCGACCGCGAACGGCCACCAGCGCCGCACGCACTCCCCGAGGCCCGGCTCGTCCGCCCACGTCCGTCCGTACCGCCCCAGCCGGGTCCGTCCCACCGATCCACCCCCCGAGGATCCCGGGCGTCCTCGCCCGTCAGGATCCTGGCACCGCACCCTCCTCCCCGCCTCGGCCCGACACCCCCGCCTTTGCCGGAACAACACGAACACGAGCCCCGAGGCCGACGCTCTGCGGCGGGACGGCGGCCGGACGGCCGGCGCGGGCGCGTCCGGGCATGCCGAACGCCCGGCCGGTGGCGCGGAACCGGCCGGGCGACGGCGTCTCTGGCGCTCGGTAGGGGATCAGCGGGCGCGGGCGCCCTCGCGCAGGCGCTGCGGGTCGATCTCGCGGGCCGGGCGCCTTCGCAGGTACTCGGCCTCCAGCTGCGCCATCCGCTGGGTGTGCTCGCCGTAGGCCTGGTCGGCGGCGTGCCGGAGCGCGTCCATCCGGGTCTCGTACAGGTGCCCCAGCTCACGGAGCAGGTCGTCGTCGGTGAGCTCGGCGGGGCTGACTCCCATCGCCATGTGCGGTACCTCCTCCAGCGGTTCGCGGGCGTCGGTCTCCTACCCGGTCGCGGGGCGGCGAATCGCGGGTCTTGCGCGCCCGCGACGACCTACCTAGCGTTTGCTTTATGACTGAGACGAGCGGTCCCCTGGTCGGCCACGTCCACTCCGACGACATCCCCTGGGTCACGATCGGCCCGGTCGGCCTCCAGGTCCTGAGGGTCTCCCCCGACACCTGGGTGGTGCGCAACCGCTTCGAGGCGGGGTTCCAGCTGCCCACCCACAAGCACACCGGCGGCGTCCACGCCTACACGTTCTCCGGGCGCTGGCGCTACAAGGAGTACGGCATCGACTACCACGCCGGGACGTTCATCTACGAGCCGCCCGGCTCCGTCCACACGCTCACCATCGAGGAGGACAGCGACATCCTGTTCATCCTCGAAGGCGCCTTCATCGAGTACGACGCCGACGGCAACATCACCGGCGTCACGGACGGCGAGTCCACGCTCAACGCCTACTACGCGATGTGCGACGACGCCGGGATAGCGAGACCGCAGGGCATCCTCCAGTGATCCCGGACGGCTTTCCGGACGGGTTCTTCGCGCAGGGCCATCCGTACGGGCTGTACGAGGCCGTTCGGGCGGAGGGCGGGCTCGTCCGGCATCCCGCGCTGCCGCTGTGGGTGGCGGGGTCGCACGCGGCGGTGCACGCGGTGGCGAGCGACCCGGCGGCGTACCGGTCGGGCGACGGCATCCTGATCGACGAGATCGGCGTCCCGTTCGACACGCCGCCGACGATCATGCACACGGACCCGCCCGAGCACGGCCGGTACCGGGGGCTGGTCGCGCCCGCGTTCCGGCCGTCGGCGATGCGGCGGCTGGAGGGCGCGGTCCGCGAGCGGATCCGGGCGCTGCTGGAGCCGGTCGAGGCGGGCCGCCCGTTCGACGTGGTCGCCGAGCTGGCCGTCCCGCTGCCGCTGCAGGTGATCTGCCTGCTGCTCGGCATCCCGGAGGACGACTGGCCGCGGTTCTTCCGCTGGTCGGAGTCGATCATCCCGGGCGCGGCGCCGGAGCTGTCGGACGAGGAGCGCGCCGCGCTGCGCATGGAGGCCGGCGTCTACCTGGTCGAGGTCTCGAACGAGCGGCGCGCCGCGCCGCGCGACGACGTGATCTCGCAGCTCGCGCAGGCCGAGGTGGACGGCGACCGGCTCACCGACATCGAGATGGTGATGTTCCTGATCCAGCTGCTCGTCGCCGGGAACGAGACGACCCGGCACGCGATCTCCGGCGGGCTGCTGGCGTTCGCGGAGAACCCGGAGCAGTGGGAGGCGATGAAGCGGCCGGAGGCGATGCCGACGGCGATCGAGGAGATCCTGCGCTGGACGTCCCCGGTCGTCTACTTCCTCCGCGCCGCGACACGCCCGGCCGTCCTGGCCGGGAAGAAGCTGGAGGCCGGCGAGCACATCATGCTGCTGTACGGGTCGGCGAACCGCGATCCGGAAGCATTCGGGCCCGATGCCGACCGTTTCGACGTCACGAGACGCCCCGAAGCGCCGGGACTGGCGTTCGGGTACGGCCCGCACTTCTGCCTGGGCGCCGCGCTCGCCCGGATGGAGATGCGGCTCGTCCTCGAAGAGCTCCGGTCCCGGTACGGGACGATCACGCTCACCGGCGAGCCCGTCTACAACGGCTCGCCGGTGGTCGTCGGGCTCCGCGGGCTCGGCCTCGCGTTCGGCTGAGGACCGGCTCCCGCGGCCGGCCGCGACACTCGCGACCGGCCGCCGGGCGCGGTTACGGCCGGCTGAATCTTCACCGAACTCCCCGCGCCGGCCAGACGTCGGATGGAAAACCGCCAGGCGTCGAGCGGAAGACCATCAGGCGTCCGGCCGGAAGACCCATCAGGCGTCGGGCGGAAGACCGGTCAGCACTCCGGGCGGAAGACCGGTCAGCACTCCGGGCGGAAGACCGGTCAGCACTCCGGGCGGAAGACCGGTCAGCACTCCGGGCGGAAGACCGCGAGGGCCCTGGAGTGCTTGCCGAACCGGATCGCCGGGGGCACCGGGGCCACCTCGCCGTCCCGCGCCAGCCGCAGCTCGCCGCCCTCAGCGAGCACCTCCAGACCACTGGCGCGCCACGCCCGGAAGCCGGGCGCCATGTGCAGGTGCCCGGCGAGGACCGCGGCGACCGCGCGGACGCGGGGCATCCGCCGCCCGGCGGAGACCATGCGGACGTCCAGGCACCCGTCGTCCAGGCGCTTCCGCCACGTGGGCGCGGCGCCGTGCGAGCCGAACACGCCGTTGCCGACGAACGCCAGCCACACGTGCCGCCGGTGCCCGTCCACGACGGCCTCGACGGGCTCGGCGTGCCGCAGCGTCCGGACGGCGGCGACCGCCAGCGCGGGCCACTTGCCGAGCCGCTTCTCCAGCCGCTCGCGCCGGTCGACCAGCTCGGTGTAGGCGCCGAAGCTCGCCGTGTTCAGGAACAGCCGCTCGCCGCCGTCGCCGGAACCGGCCGTGGCGGGCGCGGCGTAGGCGACGTCCACACGGCCGAGCCGCCCGGCCCGGTACGCGGCGATCGCCTGCGCGGGCGACTCGACGCCGAGCGCCCGGGCGAAGTGGTCGAACGTCCCGCCGGGCACGACCAGCAGCGGGACGTCGTGGTCGAGCGCGGCGCGCGCGGCCGCGTTGACGGTGCCGTCGCCGCCGACGACCGCGAGCACGTCCGCCCGCTCGGCGGCCTCCGCGAACGCCTTCTCCAGGTCCTGGCCGGGCTCCAGCACGACGATCTCCGCCGCCGGGAGCTCGCGCTCCAGCAGCCCGGCCGCCACCTCGGCGCTGCCCGGCAGGATCCCGCGGGTCGCCTCGCCCGAGCCGCCCGAGCCGGGGTTGACGACCGCGACGACGCCGCGCCCGTCAGCGGTGACCTGGACGTCCTCGCCCTCGGCCCGGGTCACGCGGGCCACCGGAGGGCGCGCCGGCCACACCAGCCGCGTGCCGAGCCCGGCGAGCGCGCCGATGCCGAGGCCGGCGAGCACGTCGCCCGGGTAGTGCGCGCCGGTGTAGACGCGGGCGAACGCGACGGCGGCGGCGGTCGCCGCGACCGGCGCCGCCACCGCGGCGGGCGCCTCCAGCGCCACCCCGGCCGCGAACGCCGCCGCGGACGCCGAATGCCCCGACGGGAAGGCGTGCGAGGTCGGCAGCTTCCAGCGGATCCGGATCGGCGGCACCAGGTCCACGACCGGGCGCGCCCGGCGGAACGCCTGCTTGCCCAGGATGTTGACCACCGGGCTCGCGACCGCGATCGCGATCGAGCCGCGCAGCGCGCCGCGCCGCAGCCGGGGCCGCCGGGTGAGCCCGAGCGCCGCCGCCGTGGTGAACCAGAGCACGCCGTGATCGGCGGACCTCGACAGCCGGGGCAGGACGTACTCCAGGCCGGGCAGCCGGGCCGCGGCGACCCGGTCGAACGCCCACCGGTCGGCGCGCCCGAGCCGGCTCAGCACCGCCCGGTACGGGCCGCGGGACCAGGCGGGGGAAGCGGTGCGGGCGGACGAGGGGGCCCCGGGACGGCGGAGCACGGGCAGTGACCGAGAATGGTTGGACCGCATGCCCCGGGTATCCCCAGGGGCGACGACAAGATTCCGTAATGATCTCAGTTCGGGGGTCACATGCGGGTGAACGTCACTGACACATCATCGACTGCAATAGGCTTCCCGGCATGAGTCACCCGCAACGGCTCGGTTCATCGGGTGGCGAGTCGGTCGGCACGATCGCGGAGTCTCCTCACGTGAACGAGACGCTGGCCGCCTACGCCGCACGGTACGGATTGAGGCAGAGCGCGGCGCGCCCCCCGCTGCGCAAGTACATCCAGAGTGTGTGGGCCAGGCGAAACTTCATCTGGGCGTTCGCCTCGGCCAAGAACATCTCGATGTACACCGACTCGCGACTGGGTCAGGTCTGGCAGCTGCTGACCCCGATCCTGAACGTCTCGGTCTACTACCTGATCTTCGGCGTCCTCCTCAACACCAAGCGCGGCGTCCCCGACTTCATTCCCTTCCTTGTGACGGGCGTGTTCATGTTCGGGTTTACACAGCGCTCGATCACGTCGGGATCCAAGTCCGTCGGCGACAACCTGTCACTGATCAGGGCCCTGCACTTCCCGCGCGCGACGCTGCCGCTCGCCATCGCGACGGTGGAGTTCCAGCAGCTGCTGCTGTCGCTGATCGTGCTGCTCGGCATCGTGTTCGCGTTCGGGGAGCCGATCAGCGTCCAGATGCTGATGTTCGTCCCGGTCCTGCTGCTGCAGCTGATGTTCAACGTCGGGATCAGCATGGTGATGGCCCGGCTCGGCGCGTTCAACCGGGACGTCAGCCAGCTGCTGCCGTTCATCATGCGGACCTGGCTCTACCTGTCCGGCGTGATCTTCAGCCTGCCGGACCTGCTGCACCGCAGCCACGCGCTGAAGACCCACCCGTGGATCGGCGAGATCCTCAAGGCCAACCCGGCCTACGTGTACGTGGAGCTGAGCCGGCACCAGCTGCTCGGCGACTACCGCCACTTCGTGCAGCACAAGCTGACCGAGTCCACCACCCAGCTGTGGATCTACGCGGGTGCCTGGTCGGCGGTCGCGCTGATCGGCGGGTTCCTGTTCTTCTTCAGTGCCGAGGAGCGTTACGGCCGTGGCTGACACCAAGGTGCGCGGCGGGACGATCATCGACGTCGACCCCGCGCGCGAGCCGATCGTCGTCGTCGACGACCTGCACATCATCTACCGCGTCTACGGCGCGGGCGGGAAGGGCAACGCGGCCAGCGCGTTCTCCCGGGTGCTGCGCCGCAAGAACCGTCCTTCGATGAAGGAGGTCCACGCGATCAAGGGGCTGTCGTTCGTCGCGTACCGCGGCGAGGCGGTCGGGATCATCGGCACGAACGGCTCCGGCAAGTCGACGCTGCTGAAGGCGATCGCGGGGCTGCTGCCGCCGCACAGCGGCGCGGTGTACACCGACGGGCAGCCGTCGCTGCTCGGCGTGAACGCGGCGCTGATGAAGGACCTGACGGGCGAGCGCAACATCGTGCTCGGCTGCCTGGCGATGGGGATGACCCCGGCGCAGACGAAGGCGCAGTACCAGAAGATCGTCGACTTCGCGGGGCTCAAGGAGGGGTTCATCCAGTACCCGATGCGGACGTACTCGTCCGGCATGGGGGCGCGGCTCCGGTTCGCGATCGCCGCGGCGAAGACCCACGACGTGCTGCTGATCGACGAGGCGCTCGCCACCGGCGACGCCAAGTTCAAGCGCAAGAGCAAGGCCCGGATCGAGGAGCTGCGCAAGGAGGCCGGCGCGGTCTTCCTCGTCGCGCACCAGCTGGACACGGTCAAGGAGATGTGCGACCGGGTCATCTGGATCGACGAGGGCCGGATGCGGATGGACGGCGACCCGGAAGAGGTCATCGCGGCCTACACCGAGGCCGCCGGGAAGTGATCCGCGTCACAGCGGATGCCGCTGTGGCCCGCGCGGCCAGAGTTACGGGGAGTTACCGGATCGTCTCTGGATGAGACGCCCTCGCCGATCTACCGTCGAGGGGAGACCTCCAGCGGCGAGGGAGACTCCCCATGGCCGACCGGCTCGACACCCCCGACCCCAGCCGACACGGACTCGATTCGCACAGGCTCAACGCACAGGGGCTCAGCAGACGCGGCTTCCTGTCCTCGACGGCGCTCGCGGCGGGCGCCTACGGCGTGCTGGCGGCGTGCGCCAGCGAGAGCAGCGGGCCGGAGGCGAAGGCCACCGGCAAGGCGCCGAAGGAGGTGTTCACCGCCCCGGCGTCCAAGCTGAGCGGCTCCCTCAGCATCCTCATGTGGAGCCACTTCATCCCGCGGCACGACAAGTGGTTCGACAAGTTCCTCGCGGACTGGGGCAAGAAGGTCGGCGTAGAGGTCCGCGTCGACCACATCAACACCGTGGACGTGCCGCGCCGCGCCGCGTCGGAGATCCAGGCGGGCAAGGGCCATGACCTGATCCAGCACATCGCGCCGTTCTCGCAGTACGAGCCGTCCGTGCTGGACATGGCGGACGTGGTGCAGGAGGCGAACCGGCGCTGGGGGCAGCAGCTCGAGCTGTGCCGCAAGTCCAGCTACAACCCGAACACCAAGCACTTCTACGCCTACTGCCCAGGCTGGTCGCCGGACCCCGGCGACTACCGCAAGTCGATGTGGCAGAAGGCGGGCCTGCCGAACGGCCCGTCAAGCTGGGACGACCTGCTCCGCGGTGCCACCGAGATCAAGCGGACGACCGGCGTGCCCTGTGGCATCGGCCTGTCCCCGGAGACCGACTCGAACATGGCGGCGCGGGCGCTGCTGTGGTCGTACGGCGGGTCCGTGCAGGACGAGAACGAGCGGGTGGCGATCAACTCCGACGCCACCGTCGCGGCCGTCGAGTACATGGCGAAGCTGTTCAAGCAGGCGGAGACCAGCGAGGTGTTCTCGTGGGTGCCGGCGTCCAACAACCAGGCGCTGATCGCCGGCAAGTCGTCCTACATCCTCAACTCGATCTCCGCGTGGCGCACCGCGATGGGCACCAACCGGACGATCGGCGACGACATCTTCTTCACCCCGGCGCTGCGCGGCCCGAAGGCGGCCCTCGCCGCGCAGCACGTCATCCAGCAGTGGATCATCCCGAAGTACTCGCCGCACGCGGCGGCGGCCAAGGAGTTCCTGCTGCACTACACGGCGAACTTCCCGTCGGTGACGTACAACTCGGAGCTGTACGACCTGCCGGGCTGGCCGTCGCTGGTCCCGCAGCTGAACGGCTGGCTCGACAACGACCCGTACGGGGCGAAGCCGGCGAACAAGCTGAGCCTGCTGAAGAGCGCGACGTCGTGGAGCGCGAACATCGGCTACCCGGGCCCGTCGAACCCGGCGATCGGCGAGATCTTCAACACCAACCTGCTGCCCACCATGTTCGGCCGCGCCGCCCGCGGCCAGACGTCCGCGAGGCAGGCCGTCGCGGACGCCGAGCGGCAGATCAACGCGATCTTCAAGAACTGGCGCGCCCGCGGCCTCGTGGGCGGCTGATCCGTCCATGAACACGGTCGAGGTCAAAGGGCTGGTGAAGACGTTCGACGGGCATGTGCGGGCGCGGCGGCGCGGGCGCGGGGACGTGGTGCGGGCGCTGGACGGGGTGGACCTCGCCGCGGAGCCGGGCGAGTACCTGGTGCTGCTCGGGCCGTCGGGGTGCGGGAAGACGACGCTGCTGCGCACGATCGCGGGCCTGGAGCAGCCGACGGAGGGCGAGGTGCTGATCGGCGGGCACCTGGTGAACGGGCTGCCGCCGCGGGTCCGGCAGATCGCGATGGTGTTCCAGTCGTACGCCCTGTACCCGCACAAGACGGTGCGGGACAACATCGTCTTCCCGCTGCGGGCCGAGCGGATGGACAAGGCGGAGCGGGAGAAGAAGGCGCGGTGGGCGGCGGAGCTGCTGGAGATCGAGCCGCTGCTGCGCCGCAAGCCGCGCCAGCTGTCCGGCGGCGAGCGGCAGCGGGTGGCGCTCGCCCGGGCGCTGGTCCGGGACCCGGCGGTGTTCCTGCTGGACGAGCCGCTGTCGAACCTGGACGCCAAGATGCGGGCGACGGCGCGCGACGAGCTGAAGCGGTTCCAGCAGCGGGTCGGCACGACGACGATCTACGTGACGCACGACCAGGCCGAGGCGATGGGCCTCGGGGACCGGATCGCGGTGCTGGAGCACGGCCGGGTGCGGCAGGTGGGGACGCCGCAGCAGGTGTACGACGACCCGTCCGACACGTTCGTCGCGACGTTCATCGGGTCGCCGCCGATGAACCTGGTGAAGCGCGGTGACCGGCTGGTCGGGTTCCGGCCGGAGCACCTGCTGCCGGCGGAGGCCGTCCCGGCGGACCGGCGGGTGGCGATGCCGCTGAGCGTCGAGCGGCTGGAGTACCTGTCCGGGGACCGGCACGTGTACGGGACGGTCACGGGCCTCGGCGAGGACACCCGGGTGATCGCGCGGCTGCCCGCGACGGTGGCGACGCCGATCGCGGCGGGCGAGACGCACGCGTTCGCTGTGGAGCCGGAGCGGCTGCGGTTCTTCGACGCGGCGGAGGGCGTGCGGGCGGAGCCGACGACGATCGGCGGCGCGCGGTGACGGCCGCGCCCGCCGTGAAGGCGCGCGGGAGGGCGGGGCTCGCGGACCGGGAGGGGTTCCTGGCGTGGGCGATGCTGCTGCCGTCGGTGGTCTACATCGTCGCGCTCGTCGGCGTGCCGTTCCTGCTGGCCATCGCGTTCGCGTTCTCCGACGTCACGACCGGCGACCCGTCCTTCGACTTCGTCGGGTTCCGCAACTTCACCGAGATCTTCCATGACGGGGTGTTCTGGCGGGCGCTGGTGAACACGCTGGTGTTCACCGGGGCCAGCATGGTGCTGATCGTGGTGTTCGGGAAGATCCTGGCGAACATCCTGGTCGCCGACTTCCACGGCAAGTGGTTCGTCCGGTTCCTGGTGCTGCTGCCGTGGACGACGCCGGTGGCGCTGTCGACGATCTCGTGGCTGTGGTTCCTCGACTCGATCTACTCGCCGGTCGACTGGGTGCTCCGGCACACGGGGCTGATCAGCGGGAACGTGGTGTGGCTCGGCCGGCCGTGGACGGCGATGGGCTCGGTGGTCGCGGTGCAGACATGGCGGCTGACGCCGCTCGCCGCGGTGATCGTGATGGCGGGGCTGGTGGCGATCCCGCGCGACATCGACGAGGCGGCGCGGATCGACGGCGCCGGGTTCTGGCGGCGGATGTTCGAGGTGACGATCCCGCTGACGCTGCCGGTGATCGCGGTCGCCGGGCTGTTCGGCGCGATCATGACGTTCACCGACATGACCGTCCCGTACGTGCTGACGCGCGGCGGGCCGACGCACGCCACGGACGTGCTGGCGTCGTGGGCGTACTTCCGCGGGATCGAGGGCGGCGACGTCGGGCAGGGCGCGGCGATCGCGCTGTTCCTGTTCCCGCTGCTGCTCGCGGGCGCGATCGCGATCCTGCGGGCCGTCCGGCGGCTGGAGGCGGGCTGATGACGGCGGTGGCGCCGACGCGGCGCGCCGCGCGGGAGGTCGAGAAGCTGCGGCGGCGGTACGCGCTGCGCCACGTCGCCGCGCGGTGCGGCGTGTACGGGGCGGCGGTCCTCGCGGCGCTGGTGTGCGCGCTGCCGTTCCTGTGGAGCCTCGTCAGTGCGTTCAAGCAGAACCAGGACCTCTACAACCCGGAGAGCGACCCGTTCTTCTTCAACAAGCCGGCGACGCCCGACCACGTGACGTTCCTGTTCACCGACACCCCGTTCCTGACGTTCGTGGCGAACACGCTGATCGTCGGGGCGCTCGTCGTGGTGATCACGCTGCTGCTGGCGCTGCCCGCCGCGTACTCGCTGGCGCGGCTGGACCGGCCGTGGGGCACCCCGATGGGCATCGGGATCTTCATGGTGTACCTGGTGCCGCCGTCGCTGCTGTTCCTGTCGCTGACCCGCGTCGTGGTGTGGCTGCACCTGGAGGACAGCCTCTGGTCGATGATCGTGGTGTATCCGACGATCACCGTTCCGGTGTCGGTGTGGCTGCTGATCGGGTTCCTGCGGGCCGTCCCGAAGGACGTCGAGGAGCAGGCGATGGTGGACGGCTACAGCCGGCTCGGCGCGTTCGCCCGGGCCGTGCTGCCGCTGGTGTTCCCGGGGATCGTCGCGGTGGTGGTGTTCAGCTTCACGCTCACCGCCAGCGAGTTCGTGTACGCGCTGGCGTTCGTGTCGGCGAGCCCGCGGATGGTGGTCAGCACCGGCGTGCCGACGCAACTCGTGCGCGGGGACGTGTTCTTCTGGCAGTCGCTGCAGGCCGCGACGGTGATCACGGCCGTGCCGATCGCGTTCCTGTTCAACCTGTTCCTGGACCGGTTCGTCACCGGGTTCACCATGGGCGCGGTCAAGACCTGACCCGCCTGATAGAGATGGAGTGACAACTGATCCCTTGACGAGGAGGTCGCCATGGCCGGCCGGCCACCGCTTCCGCACGAGCACCTTCCCGAGGTCCCGTCGTTCACCGTGACCAGCGACGACGTCACGGAGGGCGAGCAGCTCGACGACAAGCACGTGTTCGACGACTGGGGGTTCAGCGGCGGCAACCAGTCCCCGCACCTGCGCTGGTCGGGGTTCCCTGAGAACACCAAGAGCTTCGCCGTGACCTGCTACGACCCCGACGCCCCGACCGGGAGCGGGTTCTGGCACTGGACGCTGTTCGACATCCCGGCGGACGTCACCGAGCTGCCGACGGGCGCGGGCACCGCCGACACCAAGATCGGGATCCACGCCCGCAACGACTACGGGAACAAGGAGTTCGGCGGCGCCGCGCCGCCGCCCGGCGACCCGCACCGGTACGTGTTCACGGTGCACGCGCTGGACGTGGAGTCGCTCGGGATCGACTCCGACGTCTCCCCCGCCGTCGCGGGCTTCAACATCACCGCCCACACCCTGGCGCGCGCGACGATCGTCCCCGAGTTCGGCGTCTGACGCCCCGCTGAGGCGGCCCTGAGGCCGTCCGGCTGAGGCCGTCCCGCTGAGGCCGTCCCGCCTGCCGGGGCGGCCTCAGGAGGCGCCGACCAGCACGTCCCCCACGGCCGTCCGCCGGTACAGGACGGAGCGGCCGCTGCGCTCGCGGGTGACGAGGCCCGACGCGCGCAGCACCGCGAGGTGGTCGCCGACGCCGCCGAGGCTGACCCGGAGGCGGGCGCTGAGCCAGGTCGTCGTGGCGGGCTCGGCCAGCGCGCGCAGCAGGTCGGCGCGGGTGCGGCCGAGCAGCCGGGCGAGCGCGTCGTCCCCGCGCGGCTCCCGGCCCTCCCACAGGGCCGCCACTCCCCTGGCCCGGTACATCAGCGTGTACGGCCAGTTCCGCTCCAGCGCGACGCCGAGTTCGGAGAACACGGTCGGGACGAACATCAGCCCGGCGCCGTCCAGCCGGTACGCGCCCCCTTCGGGGTCATCGCCCGGGATGTCGACCTCGATCGCGCCGCCGCGCCACCGGACCTGCCGGGACAGGCCGTCGAGGGCCTCCGCCCAGCCGTAGGCGGCGAGCCGTCCGGCACGGTGCACGATGTCCTGTTCGAGGATCGAGCGCAGCACCGGCCAGTCGGGTTCGACGAGCGCGCCCCAGGCGGCCTCCAGCGCGTCGGTGAGGCGCCGCACGGCGTCGGGGGCGTGCAGGACGGCCCGGATGTCGTCCTCGGGCGGGGGCAGGCCGTCGAGGTTCCGGGCGATCTCCTCGCGGGCCTGGCCGGCGGGGGTGGCGCGGGCGACGGCGAGCTGCTCGGCGACCGTGAGGTTCGGGCGGCCCGGGGGCGGCTGGATGAAGTCGGCCATGTAGCCGTGGCGGCGCCGCAGGAACGCCAGCGCGCGGACGGCCGGGTCGGCGGCGATCGCCGCGTAGCGGGGCCGGGCCCGCTCCACCCAGGGACGGACCGGGCCGGCGGGCACGCGCCCCGCGGCCAGGCCGATCGCGGTGATCGCCTCGTGCAGCGGCGCGATGCCGAACCGGCTGGCGGCGAGGTCGCCGGGGCCCACCTCGATCCGGTACATGTTTCGCTCCTCCCCGAAACATTATCCAGGCCGGTCGCGGCGCCCGAGTCTGGTCGCCATGACGGCATCCACCGCTTCCGCCGAACCGGCCGCGCCGGCGCGCTACCGCGACGTCTTCGGCGTCCCCGAGTTCCGGACCCTTTTCGGCCTGCAGACGCTGCGGGTGGCGGGCGACTCGATCCAGACGATCGCGCTGTCGGTCCAGGCGTTCGAGCGGACCGGGTCCGCGCTCGCGGCGGCGCTGGTGTTCTGCGCGGGCATGCTCCCGTACGTGGTGGGCGGCGCGTTCCTGCTGTCCTTGGCCGACCGGGTCCCGATGCGCCGGCTGCTCACCGGCTACCACCTGCTGCGCCTCGCGGTCGCGGCCCTGCTGGCGGGCGGCGTCCTCCCGCTCCCCGGGACGATCGCGCTGATCACGCTGCTGGGGCTGTTCGCGCCGGCCGGCGGCGCGGCCGTGCAGGGACGGCTGCCCGCGCTGCTGCCCGGCGACGGCTTCGTGCTGGGCCGGTCGCTGTTCACGATGACGTCCGCCGGGGCGCAGATCGCCGGGCAGGCGGCCGGCGGGCTGCTGCTGGCGGCGTTGTCCCCGGCGGGGACGCTCTGGCTGGCCGCCGCGAGCGCCACCGTCGCGACGGCGCTCGCCCGGTTCGGGCTGCCGGACGTGCCGGCGCCGAACCGGGCCGGTGCCGGGGTGGCCCGCGAGACGTGGCGGGTGAACCGGCGGCTGCTCGGCGACCGGACGACGCGGGGCCTGCTGCTGGCCTTCTGGCTGCCGCTGTCGCTGTCCGTCGGCTCGGAGGGGATGGCGATCCCGTACGCGAGCGGGCTGGGTGACCCGGCGGCGGCGGGGCTGATGCTGTCGTCGGCCGCCGCCGGGATGTTCGCGGGCAACCTGCTGGTCGGCCGCTGGGTCCGGCCGGACCTGCGCGACCGGCTCGCGTTCCCGCTCGCGCTGCTGACGGGCGCGCCGCTGCTGCCGTTCGGCCTCCACCCGCCGCTCCCGCTCGCCTGCGCCCTCATGCTGGCGGGGACGGTGGGCCTCGGCTACGACCTGCCGCTCCAGCGCCGGCTCGTGGACGCGGCGCCGGAGGCGGTGCAGGGGCAGGCGATCGGGCTGGCGAACACCGGGATCATGACCGGGCAGGCCGCCGCGATCGGCGGCGCGGGCGCGCTCGGCGACCTCCTCCCGGCGCCGCAGGTCATCGCCCTCTGCGGCGCCGCGTCCCTGCTGTCATGCCTGGCGCTGGCGCGCCATCTACGGTGAGGTCTTCCGGCGGCGCAGGCTCCCGGGCCAGATCAGCCAGGCCTGGATCACCCCGGCCCCCGTCGTCGCGACGTAGAACAGGACGTTGGTGACGGCCTGCGGCATCTCGCCGGGGAGTTCGAGGAGGGCCAGGGCCACCATCGACAGCGGCGCGGTGACCAGGATGAGCCAGACGCCGATGAACCCGGGGTCGTCCGCGAACAGGTCGGCGGCGAGGACGATCCCGGTCGCGACGGTGACGGCGGCGGCGTAGCCGACGGCGATGGCGAGCCGCACCCGGTAGGCCGTCCCCCGGGCGGGCCGGGGGGAACGGGGGGCGCGGGCGGAGAAAGAGGAGAACATGCCGCCAATGCTCGCCGTGGGCCCGGTGGCGCCGCCTGAGTACGGGTACTCAGGCGACGCCCGGAATGTACCTACTTCTCCCAGGGGAAGCGGTCGGCGAACGCGGGCTTGAGGTCGTCCAGCCAGACCGCGTCGGGGTCGTACCGCGCGAAGAACGGCCTGCCGACCAGGTCCGCGTCGCGGCACTGGATGAAGTGCAGGGCGAACACCTTCTCGCCCATCAGGTCGAGGACGCCGTCCACGCACACCTTGCCGGGGGTGGCGGACATGGAGGGGCCCCGGACGGTCCGGGAGAGCCCGGAGACGTTCTTGTAGGCGTCCCGGAAGACCTCGTAGGCGCGGGCGAGCGGGACGGCGAAGTAGTCCTGCGGTCCGGTGTCGCGCTCGATGAACATGTAGTACGGGATCAGGCCCATCCGGGTCTGGACCCGCCACATGGTCTCCCAGGTCGCGGCGTCGTCGTTGATCGTCCGGATGAGGGGGGCCTGGGTGCGGATCACGGCGCCGGTGTCGCGGATGCGGCGGCAGGCCTCGGCGACCATGAGCGGCTCGAGCTCGCGCGGGTGCGAGAAGTGCGCCATGAAGGCGAGGTTCTTGCCGGACTCGACGACCTGCTCGAACAGCCGGAGCATGTCGTCGGCGTCGGGGTCGGTGACGAACTTCTGCGGCCAGTACGCCAGCGACTTGGTGCCGATCCGGATGGCCTCCAGCTGCTCCAGCTCCAGCAGCGGCTCGAGGTAGCGGCGCAGCACCGGCTCGCCCATGATCATCGCGTCGCCGCCGGTGAACAGGACGTTGGTCACCTGCGGGTTGGCCAGCAGGTAGTCGCGCAGCGCGGCGGGCTCGTCGCCGGCCATCTTCAGGTCGGGCTCCCCGACGAACTGGGCCCAGCGGAAGCAGTAGGTGCAGTACGCGTGGCAGGTCTGCCCCTGCTTGGGGAAGTACAGGACCGTCTCGTCGTACTTGTGCTGCATCCCGGGGATCTTGCCGTCCCCGAAGCTCGGGATGTTGAGCTCCAGCTGCCCGGCGGGGTGCGGGTTCAGCCTCATCCGCACGGCGTGCGCGGCGGCCTCGATCTCGGCCTTCGGGGCCTCGCGGCGCAGCAGGTCGGACAGCCGCGCGACGTCCTCGGCGGGGAGCATGTCCTCCTGCGGGAACACCAGCCGGTAGATCGGGTCGTCCGGCGCGGCCGACCAGTCGATGAGCTCCTCAATGACGTAGGCGTTGGTCCGGAAGGGCAGGACCGTCGCGACCGCGCGGGTCGCGAGCCGCTGCTCGGGCGACAGACCGGCGCGAGCGGTGAGCTCGTCCAGGTGCTTCGCCGTGAAGGCGCGGAACTTGCGACCGGTGGATCGCATTGCGGGAGCCGCGTCGTTCACCAGTGTCACGTGTTGGTACTCCTTGATGTCAGCGGGGGAAGCGGGCCCCCGGGCACGTCGTCACGGACGGTGATCAGGAAGCCGCAGGACACCCCCATTCAACCGTTTGGGACCGGTTCATACCGAATTGATACCCCCTACAGGGTAGGGAAAAAGCTGGTCAGCCCGGATCCCGACAAATCGCCCCTGCATCATCGTCGACGCCGCGCCCCTTGTTCAACGACTACGGGACGTCAACCTCTCCGTCACGGGAGGGCCACGCTTCGGCCAGCGGATACTCCGGAAACCGCGCCCCAGGTCACACGCTGACACGATGTTCGGAAATACTGGCGAGGGCGGCACCGCGGACGGGCGAAGGGGCTGGTGTGCACTCCCATGACGCAGACGGTCCGGCCGAGCCGGCCGGCGGCCAGGGCGGAACCGCGCCCGGAACCCGCACCGGCGGACCGGACCTCCACGACCCCGGCGGCCCCGGGGCCGCCCCGCGCTATGTGATCGTCCTGGCGTTCCTCGCGGCGCTCTTCTACGCCTCCTTCTTCCTGGAGAACTGGCTGAGCCCCGACCTGGACGTCGTCAACGGCTACGTCAGCGAGCTGTCGGCGATCGACCAGCCCTTCCACCTCGTCTACAGCGGCGGCGACCTGATCACCGGGATCCTGTCGATCATCGTGTCGGCCGGCACGCTGCGCCGGCTGCGCCGCCGGCCGCTCGCCACCGCCGGCTGGGCGTTCCTCGGCCTGTTCGGCATCTGGGCGATCGGCGACGCCTCGTTCCCGCTGGACTGCGCCCCGAACCTGGAGACGTGGTGCGCGCTGCGGGAGCGCTCCGAGCACGTGTCGTTCTCGCACGAGTTCCACTCCGTCACCAGCACCGTCGTGATCACCTGCGGGGTGATCGCGCTGTTCCTGCTGTCGCTGGCCGCGCGCCGCTACGGATGGTGGCCCGTGCTCGCCCGCTGGGGCTGGGTGGTCGCGGCGGCCGAGACCGTGTTCGCGCTGAGCACGCTGCTCGCGATGTACCTGGGCCGCTGGCTCGGCATCATCCAGCGCGTCCAGATCAGCGTCCTGTGCGCCGGGCTGCTGCTGATCGCCTGGGCGCTCTACATCGACCGCCGGAACGCCGGGCGGACCCCGGCCTCCCCGCCGCCGCTACGGGAGAAGACGTGCCTATGAGCGACAGGAGCCCGGGAAGCGCGAGGAGCGCCGCCGGCGCCGCCGCGAGCGAGCTCGTGAACGTCGGCCGCGAGCAGGTCCACGTCGTCGAGGAGGGCCCCGCGGACGGGCCGCCGCTGCTGCTGAGCTCCGGCCTCGGCGGCGCCTGGTTCGACTGGCGGCCCAGCACCGACCTGCTGCGCGGCCGGAACCGGGTGATCGCCTTCGACCGTCCCGGGCTCGGCCTCAGCCCCGCCGCGATCGCCGCGCCGACGCTGCGCCGGGAGGCGGACGTCCTCGCCGCGCTCGCCGAGCGGGCCGGCCGGCCGGTGACCGTCGTCGCGCACTCGATGGCCGGGTTCCACGCCGAGGCGCTCGCCCGGCTCCGCCCGGACCTCGTGCGCGGCCTCGTCCTCGTCGACCCGAGCTACGAGCCGCACCCGCACGAACTCGTCCGGTACGCGGCGGCCGTGACGCCCCTCGCCACGGCGGCGGGGGTGTTCTTCGGCGCGACGCGCCTGGCGAAGGTCCTCGGGCCGCTCGGCCGGCGGGCCGTCCTCAAGCACACCAGCAGGCGCGACGAACCCGTCCCGGACGCGGTCGTCCGCTCGGTGTACGGGCGCGGGACCGTCCTCGGCACCGTGATCGCGGAGGACATCGCGTACCGGGAGCAGGCCGTCGACCTGGTGCGGCTCCGCGAGCGCCGCCCGTTCCCGGCCGTCCCGCTGGTCGTGCTGACCGCGCTCGGCGACCTCAAGGGGGAGGCGAAGAAGCGCGAATGGTCGGAGGGGCACGCGCGGCTGGCGAAGATGACGCCCTACGGCAGCCAGGTGGATCTTCCGGACTCGCTGCACATGGTGCAGCTCGACCGGCCGGACGCCGTCGCCGACGCGGTCTCCGAGGTGCTGCGGGCGGAGGAGACGGTATGAGGCGCCTCCAGGCCCTCGTCCTGGCGGCGGTGCTGGCCGTGGCCGTGTCCGGATGCAAGGTGATGCAGCGGATCTCCGAGGAGTCCTACCGCAACGCCGTCACCGACGGGGTCGTGGCCGAGCTGAAGAAGCGGGACATCCGGCTGGAGGCCCGCCCGTCCTGCCGGACGCCGAAGACGGGCGACACCGTCCGGGTGTCCTGCACCGCGCGGACGAAGGCGGGGCAGCCCGTCGTGGTCGCCGGTACCGCCCGCGAAGCCGACAGCGCGCACCCCGTCGAGAACTACACCGTCACCGTCGCCGGACGGCAGGTGCTCGACCAGGGCTGCCTCGGCCTCGGCTGCTCCTGACCGCGCGGCGGCTCCCGGTCGCGCCCGCCTAGCTCTTCTTGTGGCAGGCGGTGCCGAGGCACTGCGCGTTCTCCACGACCGGGCGGCCGTCCACCAGGATCGTGAAGTAGTTCTTCTTGGACTGCTCCTCGCCGCTGCCGAGCACCTTGACCTGCTTGTTGTCGGCGGTGGTGCCGGTGCAGGACACCCGCATGCTGTGCTTGGTCCAGCCGGGCAGGTTCTGGCACTTCAGCGGCGACTGCAGGGTCACCCCGCGCACGCTCAGCTCGTCGGCGGCCTTCGCCGGCATCGCCTTGCGCAGCGCCGCCTGCGTCTTGTACGTCAGCTCGCCGCCCGAGGTGACCAGCAGCCACGCGGCGGCGCCCGCGACCACCAGGACGAGGAGCACGGCGGAGCCCAGGATCAGGGCCTTCTTGCGATTCATCACCATTTCCACGTCCGCTACATCACCGTCCGTACCGTGTCACATGCGGTGCGTGCCGGTCTTTTCCCTGATCATGCGCATTCGTTGCCCGGCACGGCGGGCCGTCCGGCGCGGCGGGCGCGGCGTTCCCGGGCGCGTGAGGCTCGCCACCTCGGGGCGCGCACCGCCAAGGCACCCGAACCGAGGACTTACCATGCGATGAGCTGCGGATCTCGCGCGCGCCACCCGTCCCTCTCCCCTCCTGGAGCGACCCATGACCGGTCAAGGCGAGCCGCCGCGCCCGGCGGCCCGCCGTCCGGCGACGGTGCGGCCGCTGCCGATCGCGGTCGACACGATGGGCGGCGACCACGCGCCCGGCGAGATCATCGAGGGCGCGGTCGACGCCGTCCGCGCGCACGGCGTGCGGGTGGTGCTGGTCGGGCAGGCGCCGCGGATCCAGCGCGAGCTGGACCGGCACGGCTTCGCCGGGAAGATCCCGATCGTGCACGCCGAGGAGGCCCTCGACATGGGCGAGGGCGCGCTCGCGAGCTGGCGCAAGCCGCGGTCGTCGATCGCGATCGCCTGCCACCTGATCAAGCAGGGCCGGGCGTCGGCGCTGGTGTCGGCGGGCAGCACCGCCGGGGTCGTCGCGACGTCCCGGCTGCGGCTGAAGGGCCAGCAGGGCGTGATGCGGCCCGCGATCGCGGTGGCGCTGCCGACCGCGCCGCGCCCGACGATCCTGCTGGACGCGGGCGCCACCGTGGACGTCAAGCCGGAGGGGCTGGTCCAGTTCGCCGCGCTCGGCACCGCGTACGCGCAGATCCTCCTCGGCGTGGAGCGGCCGAGCGTGGGCCTGCTGACGATCGGGTCCGAGCCGGGCAAGGGCAACAAGGTCACCAAGCGCGCCTACGAGCTGCTGTCCGGCGGCAGCCACGGCATCGAGTTCGCCGGGAACGTGGAGGGCCACGACCTGCTCGCCGGCGAGGTCAACGTGGTCGTCACCGACGGCTTCACCGGCAACGTCGCGCTCAAGACCATGGAAGGCACGATCCGGACCGCGTTCGCGGAGATCCGCACCGCGATGACCGCGAGCGCGCCCGCCCGGGTCGGCGCCCTCCTCCAGCGCCGCCGGCTCCAGGAGCTGCGCGACCGCCTCGACCCCGACACCTACGGCGGCGGCGTCCTGCTCGGCCTGAACGGGACGGTCGTCATCGCGCACGGCGCCTCGCACGCCCGCGCGATCACCTCGGCGTGCGAGCTGGCGCACCGGCTGGCGTCCGGGCGGATCGTCGAGCGGATCCGCGAGCAGGTCGCCGCGACCCGGACGTCCCGCTTCGGCCGCTGGACGCACAGCGAACGCGACTCCCAGGACAAGCGCGACTCCCAGGACAAGGCCGACAGGGCTCCGAAGCCCCAGGAGAGGCCCGCGGACGCCCCGAAACCCACGGAACCGGCGCCGCACCCCCCGGCCCCCGCGCCCGCCCCCGAACCGGAACGCACCGAACCACCCGCCGCGACCTAGCGCGTCGCGCTCCCAGCGCGTCCGAAAACTCGTGCCGCGCGGTCCGTGCGCGCCGATAACCTTGGAACATGCCCGATCCGCAACTCGTACTCGCCGCCCGGGTCCAGGAGGCGCTGAGCGCCGCCTTCGGACCGTCGTACGCGGACGCCGACCCGGTCATCCGGCCGTCGCAGTTCGCCGACCTTCAGGCCAACGTGGCGCTGCCGCTGGCCAAGCGACTGCAGGGTGAGCGAGGCGAGAAGCAGAACCCGCGCGAGATCGCCAACGAGATCGTGGCGAAGCTGGACGTGGCGGACGTCGCGTCCGGCGTCGAGGTCAGCGGGCCCGGGTTCATCAACTTCACCCTGAGCAACGAGTGGATCGCCGGGCAGGCGCAGCGGGTCCTCGAGGACGAGCGGCTGACCGTGCCGAAGGCGGCCGAGCCGCAGACGGTCGTGGTCGACTACTCGGCGCCGAACGTGGCCAAGGAGATGCACGTCGGCCACCTGCGGACGACGATCGTCGGCGACTCGATCGTGCGGATGCTGGAGTTCCTCGGCCACAAGGCCGTCCGGCAGAACCATCTCGGCGACTGGGGCACCCAGTTCGGCATGCTGATCGAGCACCTGCTCGACGTCGGCGAGGAGGCCGCCGCCGCCGAGCTGTCGGCCGGCCACATCAACCGCTTCTACCAGGCGGCGCGGGCCAAGTTCGACGCCGATCCCGGGTTCGCCGAGCGGTCCCGGCGCCGGGTCGTCACGCTGCAGTCGGGCGACCCCGAGACGCTGCGGCTCTGGCAGCAGTTCATCGACGACACCGTCGTCTACATCAACAAGGTCTACGGGCGGCTCGGCGTCACCCTCACCGACGCCGACCTGGCCGGGGAGAGCATCTACAACGCGATGCTCGACACCGTGTCCGAGGAGCTGGAGAGCTCCGGCGTCGCGCAGATCAGCGACGGCGCGCTGTGCGTGTTCCCGCCCGGGTTCACCGGCCGCGACGACGCGCCCATCCCGCTGATCATCCGCAAGAGCGACGGCGGCTACGGCTACGCCACCACGGACATGGCGGCCATCCGGCACCGGGTGCGGGACCTCGGCGCCGACCGGATCATCTACGTCGTCGGGGCGGACCAGTCGCTGCACTTCCAGATGGTCTTCGCCGCCGCCAGGATGGCCGGCTGGCTGCCCGACGGGGTGCGGGCCGAGCACGCCCAGATCGGCATGGTCCTCGGCACGGACGGCAAGCGGTTCCGGACCCGTTCGGGCGAGTCCGTCCGGCTCATCGACCTGCTGGACGAGGCCGTCGAGCGCTCCGCGGCCGAGTACGACAAGGTCAACCCCGACGACTCGCTCGGCCCCGAGGCGCGGGCGAAGATCGCCGACGCGGTCGGCATCGGCGCGGTGAAGTACGCGGACCTGTCCGTCGCCCGCGACAGCGAGTACATCTTCGACTTCGACCGGATGATCTCGTTCAAGGGCAACACCGGCCCCTACCTGCAGTACGCGACCGCCCGGATCCGCTCCATCTTCCGCAAGGCGGGCACCGACCCGGAGTCGGCGACCGGGCCGATCGTGATCGGTGAGGAGGCCGAGCGGGCCCTGGCCCTGCAGCTGCTGGGCTTCGGCACCGCGGTCGAGCAGGCCTACGACGCGGCCGAGCCGCACAAGCTGGCGAGCTACATCTACTCGGTCGCCGACGCCTACACGACCTTCTACGAGAACTGCCCGGTCCTGAAGGCCCCGGACGAGGCGACCAAGGCGTCCCGCCTGGCCCTGTGCGCCGCCACGCTCCGCACCCTCACCACCGGCCTCGGTCTGCTCGGCGTCCCGACCCCGGAACGCATGTAGCGAGGTCAGTGCGCCGGGGCGGCCTGCGCCGGGGCGGCGTGCCGCGCCGCACCGGCGGTGAGGCCCCGCCTTTCGCGGGCGGCCTGCTCGCGGACGGCGGGCACGACCTCCAGCGCGAAGACCGGAAGCTGCCCGGGGTCGCCGCCGAACAGGAACGTGTCGACGCCGTGGCCCACGGCCAGCTCCGTCAGCTCGTAGATCCACTGGCGCGGCGGCCCGTGCAGGAAGCCGCGCGAGTCGCGCGCGTCGATGGAGCCTTCGAGCAGGTAGACGCGGCGCAGCTCGGACGGGGCGCGCCCCGCCCGGGCGGCGGCGTCGTCGAGGCGGCGCTGCCCCTCGGCCAGCCGTTTCGGCGGGACGAGCGACGACGGCGCGATCCAGCCGTCGGCGACGCGGCCCGCGAGGTCGAGCGCCCGCGGCCCGGTCACCCCGAACCAGATCCCGATCTGGTGCGCGGGCGCCGGCCCGGCCTGCGCGGCGGCGAACCGGTGGTGCTCGCCCTGGAAGCGCAGCCCGTTCTGGTCGCTCCAGTGCAGCCGGATGATCTGCACTGCCTCCTCCAGGGAGCGGCGCGCGGCGGCCGCGTCGAGCCGCCGTCCGCCGTAGGCCTCCACGCCGTCCCAGGACGCGCCGGCGCCGAGCCCGAGCTCCACGCGCCCGCCGTTCAGGGCGTCCATCGTGGCGAGCGCCTTGGCGAGCAGCGCGGGCGGCCGGAGCGGCAGGCACGCCACGGCGGGCAGCACCCGGATCCGGGACGTGACGGCCAGCGCCGTCGCCATCAGCGTCAGCGCGTCGGCGGTGTCGCGCAGGTACGGCCGGTCCCGGACGCCGAGCAGGTCGAGCCCGTACCGGTCCGCGTCCTGCGCGATGCGGACCAGCGGGACGGACGCGTCCGGCGCCAGCGACAGGCCGAAGCGCAGCCCCGCCCGCCGGGTGAGGGGCTGCGTCACTGCAGGTACCCCTCGACCTCGTCCGGCGGGCGGACGTGCGCGTCCGCGTCGCCGGGGTCGGCGCCCGCGTCGATCCGGGCCCGGCGGCGGCGCAGCAGGTCCCAGCACTGGTCGAGGGCCACCTCGAGGTCCTCCAGCCGCCGGTGCTCCTCGTCGCGGTCCAGGTCGCCGCGCTGGTAGCGGTCGCGCAGCCGCTGCTCCTCACCGACGTACTCGTCGATGCGCGCCAGGATGTCCTTCTCGTCCAATGGGCCCTCCCGTGAGGCGGCCAGAGTGGATCGCCGGCCGGCGCGCGCGGTGCGCGGCCGGCTCCGCCCGCGCCCGTGCGCCGCTGCGGGCGGGGCGCGGGCGGGTCAGCGCCGGCCGGCGTTGGTCAGGCCGGTCAGGAAGCCGCCGTCGGTGCTGGTCGAGTGCTGCAGGCCGTTGGAGGTCTTGGGCTCGACCATCGGGCCGGCGGGCGGCGCCGTGGCGGCCGTCTCGGCGGTCCGGCGGGCCGTCGCCCCGCCCGCTCGCGGGCGGGTCGAGGCGGTCTTGCCCGCCCCGGACGCGCTCGACTTGCGGGCGGTGCCGGACGAGCGGGACGTGCCGCTCTTGCGGGCCGTACCGCTCCGGGCGCTCGCGGTCGTCCGGGACGAGGACGCGGTGGACTTGCGCGCGGCGCTGGTCCGCGGCTTGGCCGCCGTCGTCTTCTTCGCGGTGGACGGCCGGGTCTTGGACGCCGTGGTCTTGCGCGCCGTCGACTTCGGCGAGGTCACCCGCGCCGACGCCGTGGACCGCGAGCGGCTCGCCGCCGACGTGGTCTTGCGGGCCGTCCCGGACGCCGTGCTCTTGCGCGCGGTCGTGCCGGTCTTGCTCTTGGTGGCCGTGGCCGCCTTCTGCTTCGCCATGTCCTTCGCCGCGGCGTTCATCGCCTTGGCGGCGTCGGTCATCGCCTTGGTGGCGGTGGTCATGGCCTTGGTCATCGCGGTCATGGCCTTGGCCGACGAGGACGCCTTGGTCGCCACCGACTTCATCTGCGTGGCGGCGGCCTTGGCCTGGTCGGCGGCCTTGGTGACGCGCGTCGACGCCGCCGTGGACGTCCGGCTCGACGCGGCGCTGGTCCGCTTCGCCGGAGTCTTCCTCGCGGTCGAGCGGCTGGTCGTGGACCTCGACGGCGACTTGGCGGCCGAGGTGCTCTTGGTGGCCGTCTTCTTGGCGGCCGTGGACTTGTTCGCCGTGGTGCTCTTCGTACGCCCGGCCGTACCTCGGCTCGTCGTCGTACGCGATGCGGTCTTGGTAGGCACTGATCTACCCCCCGTGATGATCAGTTACGGGGGGTTCTATTCCACCGTTCGTGACGCTCTACACACTCCGCGGCATTTCCGCTTTCAGACGCCCACGGGGTGCCACACCGTCTTGACCTCCAGAAACGCCGTCATACGCGCGGTTCCGGGGTCGCCGGCCCAGTCGTCCGAGGCGCGGAAGACGCGCTTCAGGTTCTCCGCCGCCTTGTCCTGGAGACCGGGCACGTCGCCGTCGGGGACGCCGGTGAGGTCGATGGCGTTGACGTCCATGTGGGAGGCGAGCCAGGGGGCGAGTTCGGTGCGGTGTCCGGTGAGGATGTTGACGACGCCGCCGGGCAGGTCGGAGGTGGCGAGGACCTCGGCGAGGGTGATCGCGGCGAGCGGTGCGGGCTCGGACGCGACGACGATGGTGGTGTTGCCGGTGACGATCGCGGGTGCGACCACCGACACCAGGCCGAGCAGGGGTGAGTCGGGGGCGATGACGGCGACGACACCGGTCGGCTCAGGCGTGGAGAAGTTGAAGTACGGTCCGGCGACGGGGTTGGCGGCGCCGGCCACGGCGGTGATCTTGTCGGCCCAGCCGGCGTACCAGACCCACCGGTCGATCGCGGCGTCCACCTCGGCGGCGGCCTGGGTTTTGGAGGCGCCGGT
>NZ_JBEZJL010000090.1:0-44828 GCF_040651755.1 Actinomadura sp. NPDC048394
CCCCGGCCACCGCCACGGGCAGGCCCGCGGAGCGAGTGCAGCGAGCGCAGCGGGCCTGCCCGACGACGGGGGTTCCAGGGGGTCGCCCCCTGGACGGCTACGCCTTGCGGAGCCAGTACGTCAGGCCGAGCTCGTCGTCGCGGCCGGCGGTGAGGCCCTCCGGACGGCCCTCGGTGACGGACGTGGCGAGGACCTCGGCGCCGACCTCGGCGCCGTGGGCGCGCAGCGCCTCGGCGAGGTCGTCGCCCGCGGCCTGCCACCACAGCTCGATCCGGTCGGTGACCTCCAGCCCGGCGGCCTTGCGGGCCTCCTGGACGAGCCGGACGGCCTCCCGGACGAGCCCGGCGCGGCGCAGCTCGGCGGTGACGGTGAGGTCGAGCGCGACCGTCTCGCCGGCGGCGCTCTCGACGGCCCAGCCGCTGCGCGGCCGCTCGGTGACGATGACGTCGCCGGGGGACAGGCGCACCGCGCCGACCCCCTCGGCCTCGACCTCGGCGGTGCCGGCGTCGCGCAGCGCGTGCACGAGCGCGGCCGGGTCGGCGGAGGTGACGGCCTTGGCGACCTTCGGGGTGTCCTTGGCGTACCGCTTGCCGAGCTCCCGGAAGTTCGGCTTGACCTCGTACTCGACGAGGTCGCCGCCGATGGACGACAGCTCCTCGAACGCCTGGACGTTCAGCTCCTCGGCGATCTGGGCGCGCAGCTGCTCGGGCAGCGCCGTCCAGCCGGCGGCGCCGACGAGGGCGCGGCCGAGCGGCTGGCGGGTGCGGACGCTGCTCGCGGCCCGCGCGGACCGGCCGAGCTCGACGAGCCGCCGGACGAGGGCCATCTGGGCGGTGAGGTCGGCGTCGAGCAGGTCCTCGTCCACGGTGGGCCAGTCGGCGAGGTGCACCGACTCGGGACCGCCCTCGGGCCGGATCACGTCCCAGACGTGGTCGGTGATGAACGGGACCATCGGCGCCATCAGCCGGGTGAGGGTCTCCAGGCACTCGTAGAGCGTCGCGAACGCGGCGGAACCCTCGGGCGTCTCGGGGCCCTCCCAGAAGCGGCGGCGGGACCGCCGGACGTACCAGTTGGACAGGTCGTCGACGAACTCGGCGAGGCGGCGGCCGGCGCGGGCGGTGTCGAACTGCTCCAGCGACGCGTCCACCTCGCGGACGGTGCGGTGCAGCTCGGCGAGCGCCCAGCGGTCCAGCAGCGGGCGGTCGGCGGGCGCGGGCGCCTCACCGAGCCGGTCCGGCGTCCACGCCTTGCCCTGCGCCTGCGCGGCGTTGGCGTACAGGACGAAGAAGGACGCGGTGTTCCAGTAGGTCAGCAGGACCTTCCGGACGATCTCCTCCAGGGCGGCGTTGCCGACCCGGCGGGACGCCCAGGGCAGGCCGCTGGCGAGCATGAACCAGCGCAGCGCGTCGGCGCCGTGCTGGTCCATCAGCGGGATGGGCCGCAGCACGTTGCCGAGGTGCTTGCTCATCTTGCGGCCGTCCTCGGCGAGGATGAGGCCGAGGCACAGGACGTTCTCGTACGACGACTTGTCGAACACCAGCGTCGAGACGGCCATCATCGAGTAGAACCAGCCGCGGGTCTGATCCTGCGCCTCGCAGATGTACTGGGCGGGGAAGGTGTCCTCGAAGACGTCGTTGTTGCGGTGCGGCGCGCCCCACTGGGCGAACGGCATGGAGCCCGAGTCGTACCAGGCGTCGATGACGTCGGGCACGCGGCGCGCCTCGGTGCCGCACTGCGGGCACGGGATCGTGACGTCGTCCACGTAGGGGCGGTGCGGGTCGAGCGAGGACATGTCGCTTCCGGCGAGTTCACCCAGCTCCGTGAGGGAGCCGACGCAGGTGATGTGGTCCTCGTCGTCGCCGCACACCCACAGCGGCAGGGGCGTGCCCCAGTAGCGGCTACGGGACAGCGACCAGTCGACGTTGTTGCGCAGCCACTCGCCGTACCGGCCCGTCTTGACGGTCTCGGGGAACCAGTTCGTCCTCTCGTTCTCCTCGAGCAGCCGGTCCTTGATCTGCGTGGTGCGGATGTACCAGGCGGGGAGCGCGTAGTACAGCAGCGGCGTGTGGCAGCGCCAGCAGTGCGGGTAGCTGTGCTCGAAGTGGCCGCCGCGGTACAGCAGCCCGCGCGCGCGCAGGTCGTCGGTGAGCGGCTCGTCGGCGTCCTTGAAGAACTTGTTCCCGACGAGGGGCACCTCGCGCAGGAACCGGCCGTCTGGCCCGATCGGGTTGACGATCGGCATGCCGTAGTTCTTGCAGACGGTCATGTCGTCCGCGCCGAACGCGGGCGCCTGGTGGACGAGGCCCGTGCCGTCCTCGACGGTCACGTAGTCGCCCAGCACGACGTAGTGCGCGTCCGGGATGTCGACCAGCTCGAACGGCCGCTGGTACGTGGTGCGCTCCAGTTCGCGGCCCTCGTAGGTCGCGAGGCGCTCGGCGCCCTCGCCGAGGACCTGGTCGACGAGCGGCTCCGCCACCACGAGGATCTCGTCGGACCCGGCGGGGCGGGCGGCGACGTAGGTGACGTCCGGGTGGACGGCCACGGCGGTGTTGGACACCAGCGT
The DNA here is from genome assembly GCF_040651755.1 of Actinomadura sp. NPDC048394. Taxonomy (NCBI): domain Bacteria; kingdom Bacillati; phylum Actinomycetota; class Actinomycetes; order Streptosporangiales; family Thermomonosporaceae; genus Actinomadura; species Actinomadura sp. NPDC048394. The sequence continues at coordinate 2,564 of NZ_JBEZJL010000090.1, forward strand.
CCACGGCGTCGTCGTCCAGATCAGCAGCGCGGCGCCCATCTCGGCGAGCGGACCGGACGTGACCGGCATCCGCACGTACACCGACGGGCTCGACACCATCTCGTACCCGCCGGGCTGGCCCAGCTCGTGGTCGGACAGGCCGGTGCCGCAGCGCGGGCAGTACGGGGTGATGCGGAAGTCGCGGAACAGCAGCCCCTTGTCGAAGACCTGCTTCAGCGACCACCACACGGCCTCGACGTACTCGGGGTCCATCGTCCGGTACGCCTGGTCGGTGTTGACCCAGTACCCCATGCGCTCGGTCATCTCTTCGAACGCGTCCACGTGGCGCAGGACCGATTCGCGGCAGCGGTCGTTGAACTCCGCGACGCCGTACTCCTCGATGTCCTTCTTGCCGGTGAGGCCGAGCTCCTTCTCCACGGCGACCTCGACGGGCAGGCCGTGGCAGTCCCAGCCCGCCTTGCGGGGGACGTGGTAGCCCTTCATCGTCTTGAAGCGCGGGAAGATGTCCTTGAACACGCGCGCCTCGACGTGGTGGACGCCGGGCATGCCGTTCGCGGTGGGCGGGCCCTCGTAGAAGACCCAGGGGGTCCCCGACGCGGTGCGCTCCAGGGACCGCTCGAAGACCTTGCTCTCCCGCCAGCGGCGCAGCATGTCCCGCTCCATGGCGGGCAGATCGACCTGCGCGGGCAGCGGCCGGAAACTACGGCTCACTTGGGCGGACCTCCGGATCGACGTAACGCGTGCACGTGGACCGGAGGGACGAGACGCCTGCCCGGACCGGCCGAGCGGGGACCCGCGGTACCACCCTCCTTGACCGCGCCGGCCCGGTCGCCCGGACATGCGCGGCCCGCTTCGTTCGAGTCTCGGCTGCCGGGTCTACTGGGCCCGCGGGCGCGGCGACGCGTCCGGGACGGTTCTTCCGGCGGCTCCGGGGTGATCTGGCCGCCGCGCTCGCCCCCGGGCTCGCACCGTCCCCGGGTCGCTCATCGCTGCGTACGGCGGCAGGTGTCCCCATCACGGCCTGCCAAAAAGACTGCTGCCCCGACTCTAACGCACCCGGCGCCCGCCCTCTTCCCGATTGCCGGCCCCCGCAAGGGCCTCGCCGGTGCCTGACCCCGGCTGTGAGGTTCCTTTGCGATCTCCTGCTATTCGCTGGAGTTTCCTTGTGAGCGGGCCCCGGGCATAAGCGGTCGGTAACCGACCCAGGGTGTTTACCCGGCCCGCGAAAGGGGACTTATGCTGCCCGCACTGCCTGTCGAGGCGATCAGCGCTGAGGAGGCCACCATGGCCGGCGCGGGGAAGGGCGCGGTGCCCTCTGGAAAGGCGGCGCCGTCCGCCGAGGCGGGGTCGTCCGCGAGGACGGCGGCCGCAGGCAAGAAGGGCCGGAGCGCGCGGCAGGCCCCCGCGAAGGCGCCCGCGGCCAAGGGCGCGGCGGGCACGGCGCCCGCGACCAGGTCCGCCGGCGGCTCCCGGGCGGCCAAGCCCGCCGCCAAGCGCGGCGCCGCGAAGGCCGCCGCGGCCAAGTCCGGCCGCGCGGGCGCGGCCAAGGGCACCGGCGCCGCGGCGAAGGCGGCGGAGCTGCCCGTCCGCGAGGGCGAGGGCCACTGGACGGCCACGGAGCTGGCCGAGGTGCGGGCCGGGCTGGAGGAGCAGATCGTCGCGCTGCGCGAGGAGATCGCGGCGTCCGCGGTGCAGATCGCCGAGGGCGACATCAACGAGGGCGCGGGCGACGACCAGGCCGACGCGGGCGCCAAGACGTACGAGCGCGAGCACGAGCTGGCCCTCGCATACAATTCACAGGACCTGCTGGCCCAGATCGAGCGGGCCGTCCAGCGAATGGAAGCCGGCACGTACGGGATCTGCGAGTCGTGCGTCGAGCCGATCGGCAAGGCGCGCCTCCAGGTCTTCCCGCGTGCGACCCTGTGTGTGACATGCAAACAACGCGAGGAACGTCGCTGAGCGACCAAACGAACCCTGACGGAGGGGCCGGGGAATCCACGGGATCTCCCCGGCCGCGCCGCGTCGGCGTGCTGATCGCCGTGGCCCTGGCCGCGCTCGCCGCCGACATCGTGTCCAAGACCATCGTGGTGGCCACGCTGCAGGACCGGGCGCCGGTCCGGCTGCTCGGCGGGCTGCTGAAACTGCGCGAGACCCGCAACAGCGGCGCCGCGTTCTCGATCGGCACCGGCTACACGATCGTCTTCACCGTGATCGCCTGCGGCGTGGTGGTGGCGATCCTGCGCACCGCCCGCAACCTGCGCAGCCTGCCCTGGGCGGTCTGCCTCGGGCTGCTGCTCGGCGGCGCGATCGGCAACCTGCTCGACCGGCTGTTCCGGGCCCCGGCGCCGCTGAAGGGCCATGTCGTCGACTGGATCGAGTTCCCGCACTACCCGGTGTTCAACCTGGCGGACTCGGCGATCGTCTGCGGCGGGATCCTGGCCGTCGTGCTGGCCGCGCGCGGCCTCCAGATCGACGGGACGCGCCTGGCGGACAAGGACGCGGACGACAACGCGGACACCGACGCGGACGGCGGCGCGGACGAGGAACCGGACGGGCCCTCCGCCGGGCGGCCGGCCGCCGATGCGCCTTCCGCGAAGGACGCCGCGCCCGCCGCGCCCGCCGCGCCCGCCGGGCCCGCCGGGCCCCCGCGGGACGGACCGCCCGCCCCGGACGCGGCGGACTCCCCGGCGGCCGGCGACGCGGACGTCCCGGCGCGCGAGGAGAAGCCCTGATGGGCGGTGAGGTGCGCAGCCTTCACGTCCCGGACGGCCTGGAGGGCGAGCGGGTCGACGCCGCGCTCGCCCGCCTGTTCGGCCTGTCGCGGGGCGGGGCCGCCGACATCATCGCCGCCGGCGACGTCCTGCTGGACGGCCGGGAGGTGGCGACCAAGTCCGAGCGGCTGCAGGCGGGCGCCTGGCTGGAGGTGACGCTGCCGCCCCCGCCGTCGGCGCCCGCGCCGGTCGCCGAGGCCGTCCCCGGGATGGGGATCCTGTACGAGGACGACGACATCGTCGTGGTGAACAAGCCGATCGGGGTCGCCGCCCATCCGACGACGGGCTGGACGGGCCCGACCGTCCTCGGCGGGCTCCTCGGCGCCGGGCACACGATCGCGACGAGCGGCGCGTCGGAGCGGCAGGGGATCGTCCACCGGCTGGACGCCAATACGACCGGCGCGATGGCGGTGGCCAAGAGCGAGGTCGCCTACTCGCGGCTCAAGCGGGCGTTCAAGGAGCGCCGGATCGACAAGCGCTACCAGGCGCTCGTGCAGGGCCATCCCGACCCGTTCCGCGGGACGGTGGACGCGCCGATCGACCGGCACCCGTCGGGCGACGGGCGGTTCGCGGTGGTGGCGGGCGGCAAGCCGTCGGTGACGCACTACGACACCGTCGAGGCGTTCCGGGCGGCCACGCTGCTGGACATCGACCTCGAGACGGGCCGGACGCACCAGATCCGCGTGCACATGTCCGCGATCCGGCACCCGTGCGTCGGGGACATGGCGTACGGCGCCGACCCGACGCTCGCGGAGCGGCTCGGCCTGCGGCGGCAGTGGCTGCACGCCGTCCGGCTGGGCTTCGAGCACCCGACGCGGGGCGACTGGGTCCAGTTCGAGAGCCCCTACCCGGACGACCTGGCGCACGCCCTGGAGATCGTCTCCGCCGAGTCCTGACGGCGGCCCGGGCGCGCCCCCGAGCGGCGGCCCGCACGCGCTCCCGAGCGGCGGCCCGGACGTCCGCCGGTCAGCGCCCGGCGGCGTCCAGGCCGGCCTCGATCACCGCGTTCATGATCTTCGCGAGCCGGTCGCGGCCGAGGGAGGGGGCGTGCTCGGCCATCGCGTCGACGATCGCCCGCTCCCGGTCGGGGTTGCGGCCCGCGAACCCGCCGACGGGCTTGAGTCGCTGGACGAGGGCGGCGACCTCGGCGCGGCGCTCCAGCAGCACGGCCAGCGCCGCGTCCAGCCCGTCGATCGCCGCGCGCGCCTCCGCCACGGTGCCGAGGTCCTCGACGGACGGCAGCGGCACGCGCAGCAGCGGGGCGGCGGGCTCGGCGGTTCCGCAGGCGGGGCAGGACGGCCCGGAGGCGCCGGTGGCGTCGATGACGCGGTCGTGCATGTCGGTCTCCCTCTCTCGCGGCGGCGCACCGCGCAGGGGATCCGTGCCCGGGGCCGCGTCCATGGAAAAAGGCAGAGGCCCGAGTGGGTCTCTGCCTTCAGCCGGCTCCAGGGTCGTCGCTCTAGGTCGTCGCGACCGGCTCGCCCGGAGCCGGCTTCGTAAACCTGAAATGGCGACGTTCCACGCGACGATGGTACGGCGGGACGCCCGGCCCCAGTCAAATCCCGGACGTCCGTCTCGCGTCGTGAGACGTCCACGGAATGGTGCGGGAAGTGCCGGATGTGACGCGCGAGACGGTGGGCGCGTCGGGGAGCGGACGCCCCCCGGACGGGGTTAGGCTCTCAGGACCGCGTCATCCCGGCGACCCGGCCGGGACGGCGATCTTCCCCCGGGACCGATCACCCGACCACGTGCGGGCCACGCACGTGGGCGGTCGCATGCGAGCATCAGGAGGCGCATCGGGCATGGCCGACTCTTTCGTTCACCTGCATGTTCATACCGAGTACTCCATGCTCGACGGAGCCGCCCGGTTGAAGCAGATGTTCGAGGAGGTCGGGCGGCAGAAGATGCCGGCGATCGCGATGACCGACCACGGCAACATGCACGGCGCCTACGACTTCCACAAGCAGGCCACCGCCGCCGGCGTCACCCCGATCATCGGCATCGAGGCCTACATGGCGCCCGAGTCCCGCTTCCACAAGAAGAAGGTCCAGTGGGGCGAGCCGAGCCAGAAGCGCGACGACGTGTCCGGCGGCGGCCTGATCAACCACATGACGCTGTGGGCGCGCAACAAGGCCGGTCTGCACAACCTGTTCAAGCTGTCGAGCCGCGCCTACACCGAGGGCTTCGTCTTCAAGTACGCCCGCATGGACGAGGAGCTGCTCGCCGAGCACGCCGAGGGCGTGATGGGCACGACGGGCTGCCCGTCCGGCAAGATCCAGACCCGGCTGCGGCTCGGCCAGTTCGACGAGGCGCTCAAGGCCGCCGCCACCTTCCAGGACATCCTCGGCAAGGACAACTACTACCTCGAGCTGATGGACCACGGGCTCGACATCGAGCGCCGCGTCCGCGACGGCCTCATCGAGATCAGCAAGAAGCTGAACATCCCGCCGCTCGTCACCAACGACTCCCACTACACCCACGAGTCCGAGGCGACCGCGCACGACGCGCTGCTGTGCGTGCAGGTCGGCAAGCAGCTCGCCGACCCCGACCGGTTCCGGTTCGACGGGTCCGGCTACTACCTCAAGACCGCCGACGAGATGCGCGCCATCGACTCGTCCGACATCTGGGCCGAGGGCTGCCGCAACACGCTGCTGCTCGCCGAGAAGGTCGACCCGGCGGGGATGTTCGAGCACCGCGACCTCAGCCCGCGCTTCCCCGTCCCCGAGGGCGAGACGGAGGAGAGCTGGTTCCGCAAGGAGGTCTGGGCGGGCCTGGAGCGGCGCTTCCCCGACGGCCTGCCCGAGGGGTACAGGGAGCAGGCCGAGTACGAGATGGGCGTCATCCTCGGCAAGGGGTACCCGTCCTACTTCCTCGTCGTCGCCGACTTCATCATGTGGGCCAAGCAGAACGGCATCCTGGTCGGGCCTGGACGAGGCTCCGCGGCGGGCTCGCTGATCGCCTACGCGATGGGCATCACCGACCTCGACCCGATCCCGCACGGGCTGATCTTCGAGCGGTTCCTGAACCCCGAGCGCGCGTCCATGCCCGACATCGACATCGACTTCCCTGAAGACCGGCGCGCCGAGGTCATCAAGTACACGACGGAGAAGTGGGGCGCCGACAAGGTCTCCTTCATCGCGACGTTCGGCACCATCAAGGCGAAGGCCGCCATCAAGGACGCCGGCCGCGTGCTCGGCTTCCCGTACGCGCTCGGCGACCGGATCTCCAAGGCGTTCCCGCCCGCCGTCATGGGCAAGGACATCCCGCTGTCGGGCATCTTCGACGACAAGCACCCGCGCTACGGCGAGGCCGGCGAGCTGCGCAAGCTGTACGAGGAAGAGACCGACGTCAAGCAGATCATGGATCTGGCGCAGGGCCTGGAGGGGCTGATCCGGCAGACCGGCGTGCACGCCGCCGGGATCATCATGTCCGGTGAGACGATCACCGACCACGTGCCGATCATGCGCCGGGACGCCGACGGCGCGATCATCACGCAGTTCGACTACCCGACCTGCGAGACGCTCGGCCTGCTGAAGATGGACTTCCTGGGCCTGCGGAACCTGACGATCATCGACGACGCGCTCAAGGGGATCAAGAAGAACAAGGGCGTCGACGTCGACCTGCTCGCGCTCCCGCTGGACGACCAGAAGACCTACGACCTGCTCGCCCGCGGCGACACGCTCGGGGTGTTCCAGTTCGACGGCGGCCCGATGCGCTCGCTGCTGCGGCTGATGAAGCCGGACAACTTCGAGGACATCTCCGCCGTCGGCGCCCTGTACCGGCCGGGCCCGATGGGCGCGAACTCCCACACCAACTACGCGCTGCGCAAGAACGGCCAGCAGGAGATCACCCCGATCCACCCGGAGCTGGAGGAGCCGCTCAAGGAGATCCTCGACACCACCTACGGCCTGATCGTCTACCAGGAGCAGGTCATGGCGATCGCGCAGAAGGTGGCGGGCTACACGCTCGGCAAAGCGGACCTGCTCCGCCGCGTCATGGGCAAGAAGAAGAAGGCCGAGCTGGACGCCCAGTACGTCGGGTTCGAGAAGGGCATGCTCGACAACGGCTTCTCCAAGGAGGCCGTCAAGACGCTGTGGGACATCCTCGTCCCGTTCTCCGACTACGCGTTCAACAAGGCGCACTCCGCCGCGTACGGCCTGGTCTCCTACTGGACCGCGTACCTCAAGGCGAACTACCCGGCCGAGTACATGGCGGGCCTGCTGACGTCCGTCGGCGACGACAAGGACAAGAGCGCGCTCTACCTGTCGGAGTGCCGCCGCATGGGCCTGAAGGTCCTGCCGCCGGACGTCAACACCTCCGAGGCCGACTTCACCCCGCTCGGCGACACCGAGATCCGCTTCGGCCTGTCGGCGGTCCGCAACGTCGGCCACAACGTGGTGGACGGGATCGTCGCGGCGCGCAAGGAGAAGGGCGCCTACACCGACTTCAACGACTTCCTCAACAAGGTCCCCTCGCAGGTCTGCAACAAGCGGGTCGTGGAGTCGCTGATCAAGGCGGGCGCGTTCGACGAGCTCGGGCACCAGCGCAAGGCGCTGCTGATGGTGCACGAGCAGGCGATCGACTCGGTCATCGACATCAAGCGCAAGGAGGCCGTCGGGCAGGACTCGCTGTTCGGCGCGCTGGAGGACGAGGGCGGCGAGGACGCGTTCGCCGTCGCGATCCCCGAGGGCGAGGAGTGGGACAAGACCACGCTGCTGGCCTTCGAGCGGGAGATGCTCGGCCTGTACGTCTCCGACCATCCGCTGCTGGGCGTCGAGCACATCCTGGAGCGGGAGGCCGACTGCACGATCGCGGCGCTGAACGAGGGCGAGCGGCCGGACGGCCAGATCGTGATCATCGCGGGGCTGCTGTCGGGCCTGCAGCGCAAGGTCACCAAGCAGGGCAACTCGTGGGCGATGTTCCAGCTGGAGGACCTCGCCGGCTCCATCGAGGTGCTGTGCTTCCCGTCGTCGTACCAGCTGTGCTCCACGCTGCTCGCCGAGGACGCGATCCTGATCGTCAAGGGCAAGCTGGACCGCCGCGAGGACGTCGCGAAGATCATCGCGATGGAGGTCACCCAGCCGGACCTGACCATCACCGAGGGCACCGGCCCGCTGTCGGTGACGCTGCCGCTCGGCCGCTGCACGCCGCCGACGGTGTCGCGGCTGAAGGAGGTGCTGATCACCCATCCGGGCACGTCGGAGGTGCACCTGCACCTGCAGAACGGGCCGCGCACCACGGTCGTCCGGCTGGACGACCGGCTGCGCGTCGCGCCGTCGCCGGCGCTGATGGGGGATCTGAAGCAGCTCCTCGGCCCGTCCTGCCTCGGCTAGCCGACCGCCGCGGTCACGCGCCGAGGAGGGCGCGGGCGGCGGGGACCACCTCCTGCGTCCAGCGGCGCAGCTGGACCTCGCCGGGGTTCTCGGGCCAGTACACGAAGGTGTCGAAGCCGGTCTCGGTGGCGAGGCCGGCGATGACGCGGGCCCAGCCGGCCGCGTCGGTGCGGATCGGTTCCTCGCCCTGGAGCCGGACGGTGCCGGGCGCGTCGGTGACGTCGCCGACGAGCTGCGCCATCCGGGTGATCGCGGACGGGTCGCGGCCGGCGTCGCGGGCGGCGCGGGTGATGGTGTCCTGCGCCTCGCGCCACGCCTCGTACGGGAGGTAGTGCGGGATGGGGGCGGCCCATCCGTCGCCGGCGCGGCCGGTGAGGGCCAGCGCCTTCGGGCCGACGGAGCCGATCCAGATCCCGACCGGGTGCGCGGGCGCGGGCCCGGCGTGGACCCCGTTGACGGTGTAGTGCTCGCCGGTGACCCGGACGGTCTCGCCGGGCCGCCACATCGCCCGGATGATCTCGATGGCCTCCTCCAGGGCGTGCAGGGCCTGCGGGTTCGTGCGGTGCGGGCCGCCCATCGCGGCGATCGCGGGCCAGTACGCCCCGGCGCCGAGCGCCAGCTCGAAGCGGCCGCCGCTCAGCAGGTCGAGGGTGGCGGCCTGCTTGCCGAGCATCGCGGGGCCGCGCAGCGGCAGGCTCGCCACGTCCGGGAACACCCGCAGCCGCTCGGTGCCGGCGAGGGCCGCGGCGATGACGGCGAAGGTGTCGGCGAGGTCGGCGGCGTACGGGTGGTCCTGGACGCCGAGCAGGTCGAGGCCGTCGCGGTCGGCGAGGCGGGCGAGGGACAGCAGCTCGTCGAGGCGGGACGCCGACGGCGCGAGCTGGACTCCGAATCGGTAGATCATGAAGGCGACGCTACCGAGGCCGGTGCCGGCCCCGAATCAGTACCGTTACCGGTCGGGACGCGGGCATCGCTCGCCCCGCCCCGGTGCCGGGGTCAGCGGCCGAGCGCGGCGGGCGCCGCGGGCGCGAGGTCGGCCTGCCAGTCGACGAAGCGGCCGAGGCCGTCGAACAGCGCGCGGGCGGTGCCGCCGCCGGGCAGCCGCATCTCCGTCAGCTCGTCGCTCTGCCGGTAGGCGACCCGGTGGTGCGACAGCAGCCCGGCGAGGGTGAGCCGCGGCTCGTGCGGGAACAGGCTCGCCGCCCCGGTCAGCAGCCGCGGCACCGGGATCGGGTCCCAGCCGGCCGCCGGCACCTGCGGGTCGTCGACGTGCAGGTACGCCGAGCCGCCGTCGTAGCCGGCGCCGATGTAGCCGGCGCCGCGCAGCACCCCGCCCGCCGCCATCGCGATCAGCTCGCCGCCGTGCCCGGCCGGCCCGTCGTACCAGGACAGGTCGACCTCGGGCGTGGTGAACTCGGTGATGCCGAGCCGCTCGCCGAGCGTGCGGATCACCAGCGTCGGGACGACCGCGGGATGGGCGTCGCCGAACTGCGGGTTCGCCCACCCCCACAGCCAGGTGCGCTCGCGCGCGGCGTAGGAGCCGAGCAGCGAGACGCGGACGGTCACGCCGCCGCTGGCGTAGGTGCGGGCGGTGAGGTCGGCGCTCCAGTCCTCGCGCGGGAGGAACTCGGCGAGCGTCTCCTGCTGCTGCAGGACGACGGCCGCCAGGGCGGCGCCGAGGCGTTCGAACGCGGGACTGAATCCGGACATGTCGGGCACATTATCCCAGTAACCGGGGCGGTCGCGGGCGTGAATCAAGACGGGAATCGGACACCATTCGATTGTCGATCGGCTGACCTGGGCAGGCTAGGCTTTCGCTGTCAGAGGACACTTCCACCGAGGAGCGTACGCAGTGCGGCCACCGACCGGCAGGCAGTTGACGACCTGGCTGGTCACCACCGCCATCGTGACGCTGCTCGGGCCGCTCGCGGGGCTGCTGTGGGGGAACACCATCCCCAAGGTCACATATGTGATCATCCAAGGTGAGGCGCTGATCGCCGATCCGGAAGGCGAGGGCCCGGTCGGGGTCGACGGCCGGTTCGCGCTGATCGGCCTCGCGGCGGGCCTGCTCTGCGGCATCGCCGGCTACGCCCTGCGCGGCCGCCGCAACGACATCGCGCTGATCCTCGGGCTCGCCGCCGGCGGCGCCGCCGCGTCCCTGCTCGCCTGGCGGACCGGCCACCTGATCGGGCTCGGCCACTACCAGGACGTCGTCCGGCACGGCCGCGACGGCGCCACCGTCACCGGCGTCGCCGACCTGCGCGCCAAGGGCGTGCTGGTGTTCTGGCCGGTGGCCGCGGTCGCCGCGTACGCGCTGCTGGAGGTCGTCGTCCGCCGGCTACCCCCGGGCGATCGCCGCGACGGTGGCGCCGGTGAGGGCGACGAGGTCGGCGGGGGCGAGCTCGATCTGGAGTCCGCGCCGACCGGCCGAGACGTAGACGGTCGCGAGCGCTGACACCGACGCGTCGATTACCGTCGGCAGCCGGCGCCGCTGCCCGAGCGGGCTGATCCCGCCGACGACGTAGCCGGTGGCGCGCTCGGCGTCGCGCGGGTGCGCCATCGCCGCCTTCTTGCCGCCCGCCGCCGCGGCCAGCGCCTTCAGGTCCAGCGACCCCGACACCGGGACGATCCCGACGGTCAGCCGCCCGTCCACCTCCGCCAGCAGCGTCTTGAAGATCCGGTCGTACGGGACGCCGAGCGCGTCCGCGGCCGCCTCGCCGTAGGACTCGGCGTCCGGGTCCGGCTCGTAGGCGTGCACGGTGAACTCGATCCCGGCCTTGGCCGCGGCGACCGTGGCGGGCGTCCCCTGGCCGCCCGCCTTCCCGCCCCCTGCCCGCTTGCTCATGGGGACAGTCTGCCGTGATCTCCGGCGGCCCCGCGCCAGGGCGCGCTCGGTGTCCTGCTGAGGGGGCGACCCCTCCGACTTCCCGGTCAGTTCAGGGTGAACGAGCCGTCGAGGAACTGGCCGGCGGGGATCATCGGGAGCGCGTCCAGGATCCGGTTCTCGCGGACCAGCAGCTCGCGCTCGGCCGCCAGCCGCAGCGCCGCGTCCTCGCACTCCAGCAGCCGCTGCTTCTCGTGCCCGTCCAGCACGACCGACGCCGCGATCAGGTAGGACAGGGCGACCGGGTCGTCCGGCAGGTCCGGGTCGTCGACCGGGCCGGCGCCGGTGGCCGACAGCCGCTCCCGGTACAGCCGGAACAGCCGCCGCACCCGCCGGGCGGCGGGCCCGGGCTCGGCGCCGGGCTCCTCCGGGAGGAACTCGACCTCGCCCTGCAGGTAGGGGCGGGACCGGTCCAGCTCCTTGACGCGGAAGCGGCGCGTCCCGGTGGTGACGATGTCGTAGCGGCCGTCCGGGTGGCGCCTCGCCTCGCGCAGCTCCGCCAGGCAGCCGATGCCGGCGAGGCGGCGCGCCGCGTCCTCGCCGACCTCGTGGCCGAGCTCGATGCCGACCACGCCGAAGCCGCGCGGCTCGGGCCGTTCCAGCAGGTCGCCGATGAGCAGCCGGTACCGCTCCTCGAACAGGTGCAGCGGGAGCACCAGGCCGGGGAACAGCACGGTGCCCAGCGGGAACAGGGGGAGCCGCTCCGTCATGTCGCCTCTTTCCCGCGCCGGCCGGGGACGCCCTCGGCGCCAGCGTACGCCCCGGCCGATGATCTTGGTAAGGGGTGATTTTTCACAGTGTGAAGCGTGTGTCACGCCGACGTCCAGTCCGGGGCCGCCGGGCCACTTGCGTCCGATTGGCCGTACCGCCGCCGGAGCCGCCGCGGGTAGCGTCGGCGGCATGAGGATCCTCGTCGTGGACGCCTTCACCGACCGCCCGTTCGCCGGCAACCCCGCCGGCGTCTGCCTGCTGGACGGCCCCGCCGACGCGGCGTGGATGCAGCGGGTCGCGGCCGAGATGAAGCACTCCGAGACCGCGTTCGTCCGCCCCGTCGACGAGCCCGGCGCGGACTTCGAACTGCGCTGGTTCACGCCGCTGGTCGAGGTGGCGCTCTGCGGGCACGCCACCATGGGCGCCGCCCACGCCCTCTACGACACCGGGACGGTCCCCGCAGGCCGGCCCATCCGCTTCCGGACGCTGGAGAGCGGCGTCCTCACCGTCACCCGGGACGGGGACGGCGGGCTGGCGATGGACTTCCCGTCCTGCCCGCCCGAGCCCGTCGTGCCTCCCGCGGGGCTGGCCGCGGCGCTCGGCACCGAGATCGGCTGGACGGGCCGCAACGTCCAGAACGACCTGGTCGTCGAGCTCGCGGACGAGAAGGCAGTCCGAGCCCTGGCGCCCGACATGGCGGCGCTCGGCGAGATCGACGCCCGCGGAGTGATCACCACCGCGCGGGCGGAGGGGCCGGACGGCGGGTACGACTTCGTGTCCCGGTTCTTCGGCGCGCGGGTCCTGCTCGGCGACGGCGAGGACCCGGTGACCGGGTCGGCGCACTGCGCGCTCGCCCCGTTCTGGGCGGAGCGCCTCGGCCGCGGCGACCTGACCGGCTACCAGGCCTCCGAGCGCGGCGGCCGGGTCCGGACCGCGCTGCGCGACGGCCGCGTGATCATCTCCGGGGCGGCCGTCACCGTGCTGGACGGGACGCTGCGGGTGTGACCCGCGGCACGTCCCCGGACCCCGGCGACACGGGCGTCTCGGCACGTGAGACGGTGCGCGGGGGACCGGGGGCACTCCGTAGACTGGGCGCGTGATTTCCCGTATCGACCTGCGCGGCTCGCTTCCCGGCGACCCGCGCTCCGTGCTGCCCCGCGCCGAGCTCGACGTCGAGGCCGCCCTGGACAAGGTGCGGCCGATCTGCGAGGACGTGCGCCATAGGGGCTCGCAGGCGGTACGGGAGTACACCAAGGCGTTCGACGGGGTCGAGCTGGAGAGCTCCCGGGTCCCGGTCAGGGCCGTCCACCAGGCCCTCGCGGGGCTCGACGCCGCCGTCCGCGAGGCGCTGGAGGAGAGCATCCGCCGCGCCCGCGCCGTGCACCGCGACCAGCGCCGCACCGACACGACCACGCGGGTCGTGCCCGGCGGCACCGTCACCGAGCGGTGGATCCCGGTGGGCCGCGTCGGCCTGTACGTGCCGGGCGGCCGCGCCGTGTACCCGTCCAGCGTGGTGATGAACGTCGTCCCGGCGCAGGAGGCGGGTGTCGCGTCCCTCGCGGTCACCTCGCCCGCGCAGAAGGAGCACGGCGGCCTGCCGCACCCGACGATCCTGGCGGCGTGCGCGCTGCTCGGCGTCGAGGAGGTGTACGCCGTCGGCGGCGCGCAGGCGATCGCGATGTTCGCCTACGGCACCGACGAGTGCCCGCGCGCCGACCTCGTCACCGGGCCCGGCAACGTGTACGTCGCCGCCGCGAAGCGGCTGCTCAAGGGCGTGATCGGCATCGACGCCGAGGCCGGCCCGACGGAGATCGCGATCCTCGCCGACGACACCGCCGACGCGGTCGACGTCGCCGCCGACCTGATCAGCCAGGCCGAGCACGACACGCTCGCCGCCGCCGTGCTGGTCACCGACTCGGTGCGGCTCGCCGACGAGGTCGAGCGGGAGCTGAAGGCGCAGGTCGCGCGCACCAAGCACACCGAGCGGATCACCGAGGCGCTGGCCGGGCGGCAGTCCGGCATCGTGCTGGTGGACGGGATCGACGACGGCCTGAAGGTCGTCGACGCCTACGCCGCCGAGCACCTGGAGATCCAGACCGCCGACGCGCCCGCCGTCGCCGCCCGCGTCCGCAACGCCGGCGCGATCTTCGTCGGCCCGTACGCGCCGGTGTCGCTCGGCGACTACCTCGCCGGGTCCAACCACGTGCTGCCGACCGGCGGGTGCGCGTGCCACTCGTCCGGGCTGTCGGTGCAGTCGTTCCTGCGCGGCGTCCATGTCGTGGAGTACGACCGCGACGCCCTCGCCGAGGCCACCGGGCGCGTCGTCGCGCTCGCGGAGGCCGAGGACCTGCCCGCGCACGGGGCCGCCCTGAAGGCCCGCTTCGACTGGGAGATCCCTTCGTGACCTCGCTCAACGACCTGCCGCTGCGGGACGACCTGCGCGGCCGGGAGCCCTATGGCGCCCCGCAGCTGGACGTGCCATACGCGCTGAACACCAACGAGAACCCGTACCCGCCGTCCGAGCGGCTGGTGAAGGCGCTCGGCGAGGCCGTCATGGACGTCGCCGGGTCGCTGAACCGCTACCCCGACCGCGACGCGGTCGCGCTCCGCGAGGACCTCGCCGCGTTCCTGAACGCCGACACCCCCGGCGTCGGCCTCACCGCCGGGCGGGTGTGGGCGGCGAACGGCTCCAACGAGATCATCCAGCAGATCCTGCAGGCGTTCGGCGGGCCGGGCCGCAGCGCGCTCGGCTTCGAGCCGTCGTACTCGATGCACCCGATCATCACCGGGGTGTCCGGGACCCGCTGGATCGACGCGTTCCGCGACGAGGACTTCGGCCTGGAGCCGGCCCGCGCGATCGCGGCCGTCGAGGAGTACCGGCCCGACATCGTGTTCCTCACCTCGCCGAACAACCCGACCGGCACCGCGCTGCCGCTGGCGGCGATCGAGGCCGTGCTGGAGGCCGCGCCCGGCATGGTCGTCGTCGACGAGGCCTACGGCGAGTTCCGCCGGGCCGGCACGCCGTCGGCGCTGACGCTGCTGGACGGCCACCCCCGGCTCATCGTCACCCGGACGATGTCGAAGGCGTTCGCGATGGCGGGCACCCGGCTCGGCTACCTCGCCGCCGACCCCGCCGTGATCGACGCGCTGCTGCTGGTCCGGCTGCCGTACCACCTGTCGGCCGTCACCCAGGCGGTGGCGCGCACCGCCCTCGCGCACGGCGAGGAGCTGCTCGGCACCGTCGAGGCGCTGCGCCGCGAGCGCGACGACCTGGTCGCCTGGCTGCGCGCCGAGGGGTTCCGGGTGGCCGACTCCGACGCCAACTTCGTGCTGTTCGGGACGTTCCCGGACCGCCGGCGGATCTGGGAGGGGCTGCTGGAGCACGGCGTGCTGATCCGCGAGGTCGGCCCGCCCGAGTGGCTGCGGGTGAGCGTCGGCACCCCCGACGAGATGGCCGCCTTCCGCACGGCCCTCAAGGACGTACTGAAGGAGAGCGTGTGACGCGCAAGGGACGAGTCGAGCGCGGGACCAAGGAGACGCAGGTCCTCGTCGAGATCGACCTGGACGGGACCGGCCGGGTCGACGTGGCGACCGGCGTCGGGTTCTTCGACCACATGCTGGCGCAGCTCGGCAAGCACGGGTCGTTCGACCTGACCGTCAAGACGGCCGGCGACCTGCACATCGACAGCCACCACACGATCGAGGACACCGCGATCGCGCTCGGCCAGGCGTTCCGCGAGGCGCTCGGCGACAAGGCCGGCATCCGCCGCTTCGCCGACGCGTCCATCCCGCTGGACGAGGCGCTCGCGCAGGTCACCGTGGACGTGTCGGGCCGCCCCTACCTGGTGCACGTGGAGCCGGACGGCATGGCGCCGATGATCGGCCCCGAGTACGACACCACGATGACGCGGCACGTCTTCGAGTCGTTCGTGTCGAACGCGCAGATCGCGCTGCACGTCCACGTTCCGTACGGGCGCAACGCGCACCACATCGTCGAGGCGCAGTTCAAGGCGCTGGCGCGCGCGCTGCGCGACGCCGTGGCGTTCGACCCGAAGGTGCACGGCATCCCGTCCACCAAGGGAGCGCTGTAGCCGTGGATATCGGCGGTCTCCACTTCACCTTCTTCAACATCGCCGTCTTCGCGGTCGCGCTGTTCCTGCTCGCCGGCGTGTACAGCTTCATCAAGCAGGGCCTGAAGGCCGCCGCGCTGATCGTGCTGTTCCTCGCGGGGCTGGCGTTCGCCGGGGGAGTGATGTGGCTGTGAGCCCGAACGTCGTCGTGCTCGACTACGGGTCGGGCAACCTGCGCTCCGCCGAGCGCGCCGTGGCCCGCGCGGGCGCGGACGTCACCGTCACCGCCGACCGGGACGCGGCGCTCGCCGCCGACGGCCTGGTCGTGCCGGGCGTCGGCGCGTTCGCCGCCTGCATGAAGGGGCTGCGGGAGGTGCGCGGCGAGCAGATCATCGGCCGCCGCCTCGCCGGGGGCCGGCCCGTCCTCGGCATCTGCGTCGGCATGCAGATCCTGTTCTCCAAGGGCATCGAGCACGGCGTCACCACCGAGGGCTGCGACGAGTGGCCCGGCACGGTCGACGGGCTGGAGGCGCCGGTCGTCCCGCACATGGGCTGGAACACCGTGGACGCCCCGGAGGGCTCCGTCCTGTTCGAGGGGCTCGCGGACGCCCGGTTCTACTTCGTCCACTCCTACGCGGCGCGCCGCTGGGAGCTGGAGCCCGACCCGACCGGCACCATCGAGCCGCCGCTGGTCACCTGGGCCGAGCACGGCGACCGGTTCGTCGCGGCGGTCGAGAACGGCCCGCTGTGCGCGACCCAGTTCCACCCGGAGAAGTCCGGCGACGCGGGGGCGCGGCTCCTGCGCAACTGGCTGTCCACCCTCTCCTGACCGCGCTGCTGGCACTAGCAGTGATCTGTTAACGCTTCCGAGTCATCACCGTGCCCAGAGTCGGACCTGGAGGATGGGTTAACAAAAAGAATATCGGCAATGCGGTGGCGCTCCGCGCCGCCGCGGCCTACAGTGAAGCCTGAGAAAAGGGATCGGCGGTCGCCTCTGTGAGAGGCGACCGCCGATGCGAGATTCCTGTGCCCTGGGCGGCGTGCTGAGCAGAGGCGTACCCAACGCTTACGTGCTCAGGCTATCACAGGGGATTCGCCGGACCGGGCGTCCGAACAGGCGGGAGGCCGATTGATCATGGATGAGTTCGGCTGGACGCATGCCGCCTTTTCGCCCGCGAGGCTGGCGCCCTACCTGGCCGCGGCCCAAGGTGACCGGTCGGCGGCGATGCGGCTGTACTGCTGGAATATCGAGGTGTCCGCCGCGTTCTACGGCCCGCTCCAGTGCCTTGAGGTGACGCTCCGGAACGCCGCCCATGCCGAACTCTGCCGGCGGTTCCGGCGTTCGGACTGGTGGACGCCCGCACGGCTCACGGAAGAGGGGCGGCGCAGCATAGCACGAGCCGAGGAGAAGTTGGAGCGGCACGGCATCCTGCGTCCGAGCGCCGACGCGGTCGTCGCCGAACTCACCTTTGGGTTCTGGGTCTCGCTTCTCAGCCGGAGCGCCGACCGGTATTTCTGGGTGCCGGCCCTGCACCGCGCCTTCCCCGGGTACTCGGGGCCGCGTAGGGAGTTGCACGCCGAAATGTACGAGGTCCTCAAGTTCCGCAACCGAGTTATGCACCACGAGCCGATTCACCGCCGAGCCCTAGAGAAGGACCATGAACGGGTCTTCCGGCTTCTCGGTTACCTCTCCCCGGAGTGCGCGGCGCACGCGGCAAGGCTGGACCGCGTCCCCGAGGTGCTCGCGCGTCGCGAGGACGTGTGCGCCGGTCGCGCCGAGGCCAGTTTCTGAAGGGCGCGAACCGGATGAACGCGAAGCGAGTCTCACTGGCCGATATCGCGCGCAGAGCGGGCGTCCAGCGTCCTGCCGCGTCCAACTGGAAGCGGCGCCACCACGACTTCCCGGATCCTCTGGAGGGCACGAGCGGCGAACTCTTCGACGCCGCCGAGGTCGCCGCATGGCTGGACTGCCGAAGGATACCGGTCAACGCGTTGCGTCCCGGCGAGCGGCCCGGCACGACGTTCGGCGACCGTTTCCGAGGGGCTGCCGGTACCGCGGTTGCCGAGCAGGAGGCCAGGAAGCCTCCGGTGACGGAGCGGGCTGATGCCGCGGCCCGGATCTGGAAGGTGTTCGACGGTGTACGCGGCTTCGCCGATCTGGGCGACTTCACCGAGTCGGTGCTCGCGCTCGTGTGCTGCCGTGCCGTCGATCCGCGCGGCTTCGAATGGTTCCGGGACGCTGTGAGAAGCGTTCCTCCATCGGGGGCGGGAGATCTCTTCCTCTCCGCGTGGGCGGGCGTCTCCCGCAGAACGGCGATGCGGCTCGACGACCCTCCCGTTCTCCGGGACGTCGGCGGCGGCAAGGCGCTGGCGGCGGTCGCCGAGATTCTTTACGACATGGAACCGCCGGCGGAGGATGACCGCGGAAACCCGTGGTGGGGCCCGTCCGAGATGGCAGGGGTGTACGAGGCGGTGCTCGGACGGATCGCGGTCCTGGAGGGGCACCGCGGCGGGGAGTTCCACACACCCCGCTCGGTCGTCCGGACCATGGTCGAGATGGTCGACCCCGCTGTGGGGGAGCGCGTCCACGACCCCTGCTGCGGCACGGGCGGGATGCTCGCCGGAGTCATCAGGCACGCGCGGGGGAACGCTCCACCGACCGCGCCGCCACCGGACGTGTCAGGAGCCTCGCTCACCGAGCGAGGGCGGCGGCTCGCGGCGATGAACCTTCTGGTCCACGGAGTCCGGGCCGATGTTCGCTCCGACGCGTTGGCTGAGGTGGGAGCGCGACCCGAGGGCAGGCGATTCGACGCGATTGTCACCAATCCGCCCTTCACTCTCACGCTGGCACCCGCGGACCTCGGCGGGCTTCACTGGCGCTACGGTGAGCCACCGGCGCGCAACGTGAGCTTCGCGTGGCTCCAATCGGTGCTCGCGATGCTGTCCGACCGCGGCCGGGCGGCCCTGGTCACCGCGAATGGGGCCACGTTCTCGCGACACCGGTCCGAACACATGATTCGCGCCGCGATGATCGAGGACGGCGTGGTCGACTGTGTCGTCGCCCTGCCCCCGCGGCTCTTCGCGTCTACGGGCATCCCGGTCAGTCTGTGGATACTCCGGAAGGACGGGGCCGGGAACGGCAGGATCCTGCTGATCGATGCCGGAGAACTCGGAGACAAACGGTCGCGTGCGGTGCGGACGCTCACCGACGACGACGTCGGCAAGATAAGCGGAACCTACCGCGCGTGGCGGGAGGGCCGGTTCCGAGACGAGCCGGGCTTCGCCCGCGGCGTCGGCCTTGACGAACTCCGGGCGCGCGGTCATTCGCTGTCTCCGCCGACCTACATGACCTCCACCGCGGTCGAGGCCGATATGAACGCCGCGAAAGGCGACGTGGAGCGGCTCCGGGCCGACCTGGCCCGGCTGCATGTGCGTTTGGCCGACCTCGACGAGGCCGTCGACCGGCTGCTCGGCGGTGGACGATGACGGATGGCCTGCTCGTCCCCACCCCTCCGGGCTGGGACACCGTGCCGCTCGCCGAGGTGTGCCGCATCCAGGCGGGACTCTCGAAACGAACCGGGCGGGAGTCTCCGGACGGCACGCCGATCGTCATGATCGGGAACATCGCGCGGGGCCGGATCGTGCGCGACGGCCTCACCCGTATCGTTCTCCCCGGCGATGCCGGGATGGATCGCTACCAGCTGCGGCCAGACGACGTCGTCTGCGCGCGCACTGGTGACCTTGGTCGCAGCGCCGTGGCGGCCGCGGAGAACGCCGGCTGGCTCGTCGGCAGCGGCTGCTTGCGGCTGCGCCCGGGACCCGCGGTCCTGCCCTGCTATCTCGTCCACTACTTCGAGCAACCGGCGGTGCGGCTGTGGCTCAGGGCCTCGTCCACCGGGTCGGTGATCCCCAACCTGAGCATCAGGACACTTGCGGAGATGCCGGTGGCGGTACCGCCGATCGGCGAGCAGCGGGCGCTGGGTGAGGTGCTCGGGCTGCTGGACGAGAAGATCGCCGTCCACGAGGAGATCGTCCGTGCGACCGCCGAACTCCGCGGTTCGGTGGCGCGGCTTCTGTTCGCCGGCGAGCACCCGCCATTCGGGCCGGAGCGTTTCTGAACGGCCGTCCCCCTGGTCCGAGGTCTCCACCTGTATCGATAGGGTTTTCCGCATGACTCTGACGCTCCTTCCCGCCGTTGACGTCGCCGACGGCCGGGCGGTCCGCCTGGTGCAGGGCGAGGCCGGCACCGAGACCTCCTACGGCGCGCCCCTCGACGCCGCGCTGGCCTGGCAGGACGCGGGTGCGGAGTGGATCCATCTGGTCGACCTGGACGCGGCGTTCGGGCGCGGCTCCAACCGGGAGCTGCTCGCCGAGGTGACCGGCCGGCTGGACGTGAAGGTGGAGCTGTCGGGCGGCATCCGCGACGACGCGTCGCTGGAGGCGGCGCTGTCCACCGGCTGCGCGCGGGTGAACATCGGCACCGCCGCGCTGGAGAACCCGGACTGGTGCCGCAAGATCATCGCGTCGCACGGCGACAAGATCGCGGTCGGTCTGGACGTGCGCGGCACGACGCTCGCGGCGCGCGGCTGGACGCGCGAGGGCGGCGACCTGTGGGAGGTCCTCGCCCGGCTGGAGGCCGACGGCTGCCCGCGTTACGTCGTCACGGACGTCACCAAGGACGGCACGCTCCGCGGCCCCAACACCGAGCTGCTGCGCGAGGTCTGCTCCCGCACCGACAAGCCGGTCGTCGCGTCCGGCGGCGTCTCGTCCCTGGACGACCTGCGCGAACTCGCCAAGCTGGTGGAGGTCGGCGTCGAGGGCGCCATCGTCGGCAAGGCGCTGTACGCGCAGGCGTTCACGCTGCAGGAGGCCCTGGAGGCCGTAAAGTGACCGTTGCCGTACGGGTCATTCCGTGCCTGGACGTCGACGCCGGGCGCGTCGTCAAGGGCGTCAACTTCCAGAACCTGCGGGACGCCGGCGACCCCGTCGAGCTGGCCCGCCGCTACGACGCCGAGGGCGCCGACGAGCTGACGTTCCTCGACATCACCGCGTCCAGCGGCGACCGCTCCACCACCTACGACGTGGTGCGCCGCACCGCCGAGCAGGTGTTCATCCCGCTGACGGTCGGCGGCGGCGTCCGCACCGTCGACGACGTCGACCGGCTGCTGCGCGCGGGCGCCGACAAGGTGTCGATCAACACGGCGGCGATCGCGCGCCCGGAGTTCCTGCGAGAGGCCGCGCACCGGTTCGGCTCGCAGTGCGTCGTCCTGTCGGTGGACGCCCGCCGGGCCGAGGGCACCGAGTCCGGGTTTGAGGTGACGACGCACGGCGGCCGCAAGGGCACCGGCATCGACGCGGTCGAGTGGGCGCGGCGCGGGCAGGAGCTCGGCGTCGGCGAGATCCTGCTGAACTCGATGGACGCCGACGGCACCAAGACGGGCTTCGACCTGGAGATGCTGCGCCGCGTCCGGGAGACCGTCACCGTGCCCGTCATCGCCAGCGGCGGGGCGGGCGCCGTCGGCCACTTCGCCCCGGCCGTCGCCGCCGGCGCCGACGCGGTGCTCGCCGCGAGCGTCTTCCACTTCGGCGAGATGAAGATCTCCGAAGTGAAGGACGCGCTCCGCGCCGCGGGCAACCCCGTCCGCTGACCCCCGTCCGCCGAACCCGGCACCCCCCGCCGCGAGAAGGAACCCCCCCCGTGACCGCTTCACCCCGGTGCGCCCTCGCCACCTGCGACCGGCTGCCCGAAGGCAGCGACGACGCGCGGATGCTGGCCGCCGCCCTCGCCGGCCTCGGCGTCGCCGCCGATATCGCCGTCTGGGACGACCCGGCCGTCGACTGGTCCGCCTACGACCTCGTCGTCATCCGCTCCACCTGGGACTACACCGACCGGCGGGACGCGTTCCTCGCCTGGGCGGAGAGCCTCCCGCGCGTCCTCAACCCGGCGGACGTGCTGCGCTGGAACACCGACAAGGTCTATCTGCGCGACCTGGAGGCCGCGGGCGTCCCGATCGTCCCGACCCGCTGGGACCCCGACAGCATCCCCGCCGACTGGCCGGAGTTCGTGCTCAAGCCGTCGGTGTCGTCCGGCTCCCGCGACACCGCCCGCTGGGGCGCCGGCGAGGAGGACGCCGCCCGCGCCCACCTGCGCGCCCTGCGCGACGCCGGCCGCACGGTGATGCTCCAGCCGTACCTGGACGCCGTCGACGCCGCGGGCGAGACCGCCCTGGTGTTCATCGGCGGCGAGTACAGCCACGCGGGCCGCAAGGCGCGTGTCCTCAACCCCCGCGCCGGCATCGAGGGCCTCGCCGGCCTCGGCGAGACCCGCGGCAAGGTCACCGCGACCACCGCGACCACCGTCGAGCTGGACCTCGCCCACCGCGTCCTCGCCGCCGTCCCGGGCGGCGGCGACCTGCTCTACGCCCGCGTCGACCTGGTCCCGGGCCCCGGCGGCGACCCGTTGCTGATCGAGCTCGAACTCACCGAGCCGGCCCTCTACCTCGAACACGCCCCGGGCAGCGAGACCCGCTTCGCCAAGGTGGTCGCCGGGCTGCTGTGACCCCCTAGGCGGGCTCCTCGCCGGGGGCCGGGGTCGCGGACTCGGGCGACGCGCCGGCGATCGGCAGGATGATCGCGGACGGGTGGTCCGGGTCGTGGAAGACCTCCTGGTCCGCCGGGACCATCCGGCGGGCGGTGGCGAGCGGCTCGCCGGTCCCGGGGTTCGCCGCGACCTTCGGGTGGGCGCCGCTGGCCACGTGCACCCGGACGCGGTGGCCGCGCGCGAAGCGGTGCCCGGTCGGCCACAGGTCGACGGCGATGCGGCGGACGCCCGCCGTCCCGACCGGCTTCTCGGCGAACGCCGGGAGCCGCAGCCCGCCCTCGCAGACGTTCCGGGAGGTCCCGTCCGGGGCGACGTCGCAGAGCCGGACGACGAAGTCGGTGTGCTCGCGGTCGGACCGGACGAACAGGTCGGCGCCGACCGGGCCGATCACGTCGAGCGGCTCGGCGAGCGGCGGCGAGGTGAACACCAGCACGTCCGGGCGGCGCTCCAGCGGCCGGTTGTCGACGGGGCGGGAGCTGCCGAGCAGCGTCGGGCCGCCGAGCGCGGGCGTCGGCCGGGCGGGATCGAACCGGTAGGCGCTCGGCTTCGACGGGAGCGGGCCGTCCTCGCCGAGACCGCCGCCGGGATGCAGGTGCCAGCGCTCCTGCCGCGTGCCGGGCGGCGGCCAGTCGCGGTAGTGCCGCCACTCGCCGGCGCCGGTGACGTACAGCCGGACGGGTTCGGCGCGCAGCCCGGACGGGTCGCCGAGCAGGTGCGCGCGGAACCAGGCGAGCGTCTCGCGGAACGACACCAGCCCGTGCCGGGCGTCGGTGTGCCACCAGGGGCCGATGGTGAGGTACGGCCGCCGCCCGGCGGCGCGCAGCGCGAGGTAGTCCCTGATCTCCCACGGCAGGAACACGTCGTACCAGCCGCCGAGCAGGGTGACGGGCGCCTCGACGTCGCCGACGGTGCCGCTGAAGTCGCGCCCGTCCCAGTAGCCGGCGTCCGTGCCGTGGTTGGTGAGGAGGTCCTGGTAGAACCGCATCTGCTCGCCGCCGGTCGCCACGTCCAGCTCGCCGAGGGGCAGGCCGGACCGGGCGGCGCGGACGGCGCGGCGGCGCGACAGCAGCGTCGCGGCGAGCAGCCCGAGCGGCTGCTGCTGCCGGTGGGTGAGGTCGGTCCACGTGAGCGTGGACTCCAGCGCGAACGATCCGCCGACGTAGGCGGCGTCCCGGAACGACGACGCGGTGATCTGCAGCGACATCGCCTTCAGCTCCGGCCCGGCCTCGGCGGCGATCGCCCACGCGGAGTAGCCGAGGTAGCTGGCGCCGTAGGTCGCGAACGTCCCGCCGAACCACGGCTGCTCCTTCAGCCACGCGACGGTGGCGAGGCCGTCGTCGCGCTCGCTGCCGAGCGGGTCGAACTCGCCCCCGGACCCGAACGTCCCGCGCGCGCTCTGCACGACCAGCTGGAATCCGAACGGGACGAACAGCAGGCCGTTCGCCAGTGCGGCGGGCCCGCGCCGCCCGTAGGGCGTGCGCACCAGGATGGTGGCCGGCGGGCGGCGCGTCCCGGCCGGGACGTAGCGGTCGGCGAGCAATGTCACGCCGTCCGGCATCGTCACGGGCAGGTCCCGCTCGACCGTGTACCGCGGCAGCGGCGGGCGGGGCAGCCCGCGCGGGCGGCGCACCCGGATCGGCGAGGCGGGCAGGCGGTCCCTGAGGGCCATGCGACCTCCAAGATTGCTACTACCTAGTAAGGTAACCGCTCGCGCCCGGACGACACCTCCGCGCCCTCGCCAAGTCCCTGACGTGCGGGTCCGCGGTCTGGAAGGGTGGCGGCACGGCACGGTGACGTTCGGATCGGGGGGACCGGGATGTGGCCGCGAGTGAACGCTCCGGAGGAGCCGGCGCCGCCGGCCCCGGTCTGGAGCCCGCCGCCCGTCCGTCCCGCCGCGGGCTGGTACGCCGTTCCCGTCGCGCTGGTCGTGCTGGCGGCCGCGGGCCTGCTCACCGCGCTGGCGCTGACCCGGGACGACGCCGGCACCGCCGCCGGACCGGCCGTGACCGGCGACGCGGCGGCCGGGATCGGCGTGCGGCTCGCCGAGGGCCGCACCTACTTCCTCTATGTGCGGCGGGACGGCTCCGCGCCGTTCGGGTGCGCCGTCGAGGACGGCGGCGCCGGTCAGCGCGTCCGGCTGACCCGCAAGAACTCGTGGAGCGCCGCCGACCGCCCCGGCTACCGCTACACCGCCTCGATGACGGCACCGGTCACCGGGACGGCCGTGCTGACCTGCCGGGGCACCGACGGGCCGCTGCTGGTGGCGCCGGACGGCACCGCCGGCTTCTACCTCGGCCTGGCGTTCCTCGCCGCGCTCGCCGCCTGCGTCGCCGCCGCGGGCGGGTTCGTCCTCACGCTGACCCGCCGCAGCCGCGCCGACCAGCGGGCGCGGCTCGGCACCCCGGTCCGGCCCGGCCGGCGGGCGTGACGGACCGCGGGGGTGACGGACCGGCGGGCGTGACGGGCCGGCGGGCGTGACGGAGCGGCCGGGTCAGCAGGCGTAGCCGGCGTCGCGGGCGAGGTGGCGGCCGATCACCATCCGCTGGATCTGGTTGGCGCCCTCGAAGATCTGCATCACCTTCGCCTCCCGCATGTACCGTTCCACGGGATGGTCGCGGGTGTAGCCGTCGCCGCCGAGCACCTGCACCGCGTCCGCCGTCACCCGCATCGCCGCGTCGGTCGCGGCGAGCTTGGCGATGGACGCCTGCCGCGCGAACGGCAGCCCGCGGTCCTTGCGCCGGGCGGCCTCCAGGTACCCGGCGCGGGCCGTCTCCACGGCGGCGGCCATGTCGGCGAGCAGGAACGCGATCCCCTGGTTGGCGATGACCGGGCGGCCGAACTGGCCGCGCCCCGCCGCGTACCGGACGGCGTGGTCCAGCGCGCCCTGCGCGAGGCCTACGGCGCACGCGGCGATGCCGAGCCGCCCGGCGTCCAGCGCCGCCGCCGCGATCGGGT
Organism: Actinomadura sp. NPDC048394; assembly: GCF_040651755.1. Classification (NCBI taxonomy): domain Bacteria; kingdom Bacillati; phylum Actinomycetota; class Actinomycetes; order Streptosporangiales; family Thermomonosporaceae; genus Actinomadura; species Actinomadura sp. NPDC048394. The sequence goes on from NZ_JBEZJL010000090.1 coordinate 27,889, forward strand.
AGCCGCAGCCCTCGTCGGCGATCCGCCAGTCCTCGGGCACCCACGCGCCGTCGAAGTGCAGCCGCGCCGTCGTGGACGCGGTGAGCGCCATCTTCCGCTCCGGCGGCCCGAACTCCAGGCCGTCCATGCGGCCCTCCACGAGGAAGCAGGTCAGCCCGCCTGGCTCGCCGGACGCGCGGGCGAACAGCACGTAGAAGTCGGCCTCGCCGCCGTGCGTGATCCACGTCTTGGTGCCGGTGATGCGGTAGCCGTCGCCGTCCGGGACCGCGAGCGTGCTGAGACCCGCCGCGTCCGGCCCGGCGTGCTCCTCGGCGAGCGCGTACCCGCCGAGCAGGTCGCCCTCCAGCAGCTCGGGCAGCTGCTTGCGCTGCACGTCGGTGCCGCAGGCGTACAGCGGGAAGCACGACAGCGTGTGCACGCTGACGCCGACCGCGACCGACGCCCACACCGCCGCGATCTCCTCCAGCACCTGGAGGTACACCTCGTACGGCTGTCCGCCGCCGCCGAGGTCGGGCGGGTAGGGCAGGCCGAGCAGCCCGGCGCGGCCCAGCATCCGGAAGATCTCGCGCGGGAACGTCCCGGCCTCCTCGGCGGGCGCGGCGCGCGGAGCCAGCTCGCGGCGGGCGATGTCGCGGGCGAGCGCGACCACGTCCGCCGCCTCGGGCGAGGGGAGCATGCGATCTGCGGGCATGCCCACATCATGGCTGATCAGAGCCCTTGTCGCGGGCGGAGCGGAAATGGTCTCCGCTTTGTTCGGTTTGGTTCCGGGAACAAAAACGCCCGAGCGTGGTAAACCTTCCGCGCCCGCGTTCGTCTCTGCTCCGTGATCCACCAGCAGACGACAGGGGCCGTCACGGTGCCGCTCGCGCGACCCGGCGACGGGTACGAGGAACTGTTCACCGCCCATTTCTGGGGACTGGTCAGGCTCGCGACCCTCCTCGGCGCCGACGACGCCGAGGACGTGGTCCAGGACGCGTTCGTCCGGCTGCACCGCAGGCGCCGCGCCCTGCGCGACCAGAACGCCGCGCTCGCCTACCTGCGCTCGACCGTGTGCAACGCGTCCCGCAGCCGGCTGCGGCACCTGCGGATGGCGCGGCGCAGGCACGCGCAGCTCGCGGCGCCGCAGGACGCCGGGTCCGCCGAGCACGAGGTCGTGCGGGACGAGGACGTCCGCGCGCTGCTCGCCGCGGTCGCGGACCTGCCCGGCCGGCAGCGCGAGGTGCTGGTGCTGCGCTACTGGCTCGACCTGAGCGAGCGCGAGACCGCCGCGACCCTGGGCATCGCCCCGGGCACGGTGAAGGCCCACGCCTCCCGCGCCATCGCGGCGCTCGGCAGGCGCCTGAAGGACGAGGAGGCGACATGAACGACATCGAGGAAAAGCTGAGGGACGCGTTCGGCGCGCGGGCGGAGACCGTCCGGCCGCATCCGGGAGCCCACGCGGAGAACGCCCGCCGGCTCCGCCGGTCGCGGACCCGGCGGCGGACGGTCGCGCTGGCGGCGGTGCTGGGGACCGCCGCCGCGGTGGCGGTCCCGGTGGCCCTGACCGGCGTCCACGGCGGAGACGGCGGAGACGGCCGGCACGCGGCGGCGGGCGTCCGCTCGCCGGGGAACCTGGTGGACCCCTCGACCATCGTCACGATCCCCGCGGCCCTTCCGGGCGGCGCGAGGTTCACCCCGGACGCGCTCGGCGCCGACGGCACGGTCGTCGGCCGCACCGCCGACGGCCGCGTCTACACCGCCGGGCCGAAGGGCGGCCGGCCGAAGCCCCTCGGCGTCCGCGCCGAGGGCGGCCTGGCGGCCGGGAACGGCTTCGTCACCTGGATCGCGCCGGGCTCCTGGAAGCTGAGCTGCCGCACGACCGGCGGCCGCACCGGCGTCATCGGCCCGCAGGGTGCCACGCCCGCCGATCCCGTCCTCACCGGCGGTGGCGCGGTCATCGGCGACGACCCGATGAACCAGCCGTTCGTCGCGACCGGCTGCGGCGACACCGGCCGCACCGTCGACAACCACGGCAAGGGCGTGCTGGGCTCGGCACTGGCGTTCGCGTACCCGACGCTGTTCGTCGCGGACACCTCGAACGACGACGTCGTCCGCGAGATCGACGTCCGGACCGACGCGATCGTCCGGGAGCATCCGCTGCCACCCGGCGTCCGGCCGCTGAAGCTCACCGGGAAGCCCGACAAGGGCGGCGCGCGCCGGGCCGTCCCCGGCACCGGGCCCGACCAGAAGTGGCAGGCGGCGGCCAACGCGGACTACTTCGCCTCGCTCGTGGACGGGACGCTCCGGATCGTCGCCCGCGACGGCTGGAAGTCCCTCAGCCCCCTCGACGTGGGGAGGGCGCGGCGCGGCACGAAGGCGGACGGCGGCACGCGGCTCACCGCGGGCGACCGCCTGATCGCCTACACGAGCGCGGGCGCCTCCAGCGTGATCGACACGAGGACACTGGAGAGCCGACGCGAGCACCCGGCCGGCATCCGCTGGACGGTCGTGCAGGGACCGGTGTTCGCGGCGGGCGGCTGGCTGCTGTGGCGCGACGGCGCCGCCTACCGGCTGGGACGCGTCCGGTGACCGCGGCCCCGGCGGCGGGCGCCGCGAGCGGCCCCTCCGAGGCCGACGCGTTCCTCGCGCGCCTCGTCGCGCGCGGCGGTCAGGCGGTGAGTTCCTTCTCCAGCGGGGTGCGGAACCTCGGGATCGCGCGGACGTCGCCGTACCAGGCGCCGATCCGCTCGGCCTCCCGCGCGACGGCCGCCTCCGCGTCCGCGCCGGCGTCCTCCAGCAGCCGCACCGCGATCTCGCCGTCCTTGCGCTGCGCCCACCCGCCGATGATCCGCCCGTCCCACCAGACGGACGGGCCGATGTTGCCGCTGCGGTCGAACAGCAGCGGGCCGTGGCCGCCGAGGAACCAGCTCCGCTCCTGCCAGCCCATCGGGGTCGCGTCGAGCGCGGGCAGCAGCGCCGCCGACGGCTCCGCCGGGGGATCGGGCTCCAGGTCGTCGGCGAGGACGATCCCGGTCGCGCCGCCGAGGTCGACCTCCACGGTGTCGAGGAGGGCGAGGGCCTTGCCGACCTCCCCGGCCGTCCAGCCCGTCCACCACTTGAGGTCGGCGACGGGGGCGGGGCCGAACGCGCGCAGCCACCGCCGCACGACCTCGGCGCGCGCCTCGTCCGCCGGGACGGCCGCGATGCCGCCGGGCAGCCACGTCTCGATCGGCGCCCACCGGTACTGGCTGCTCGTCCAGCCGCCGTTCGGGCGGCCCCGCACGATCAGCCCCTCGCAGCCGAGCGTCACCAGCACCCACGTCGTCACGCCCGTCGGCCGCGAGTACGGCTTGCCGGGCGCGGGGTCGACCTGGGTGCGCAGCTCCGGCACGGCCGCGCTCAGCTGCGCGCCGGTGGCCTCGCCGCGCTCCAGCAGCGTCCGGTGCGTCGCGTCCTCGACCCGGCGGAACCAGGCCGGGACGTCCGGGATGTCGCTGCCGCGCTCGATCAGCGTCCCGTACCGGCGGCGCTGCTTGGCGGCGAGCGCCGTCGCGGTGGACGCCTGCAGCGCCGGGACGAGGTCGACCGGCGCGACGAACATCGTCCGGCGCATCGCCAGCATCCGCAGCAGCGTCCGGTCCTCGTAGAGGGCGCGCTCCACGTCGGCCGGCCCGGCCGTGTCGCTGCGGGCCGCGACGGACAGGAACACCGTGGCCGGGTCGGTGGCGTGCAGCACGACCAGCGACCGGGCGATCTCCGCGACGTCGCCGGTGCGGTCCGCCGCGGCCAGCCGGTGCCGCCGGACGAGCCGGGCCCGCCGCTCCGCCGTGCTGATCGAACGCATGAACGAATCATAGGGCCGCGCAGCGCCCGGCGCACCACGGAGCTGGATCTCCGGCCCGGCCCGTGCTGCACTGGGCGGATGACCGGTGACGAGGCGCCCAGCCTGGTCGTGTGCGCGGCGCTGCGGCTAGAGGCCCGCGCCGTCGCGCGCGGCCTCACCCGTGCGCCCGCCGTGGTCGTCGGCTACCGCGCGCGGCGCGCCGCCCGGCTGCCGGACTGCGCGGCCGTCGCCGTCGTCGGGTTCGGCGGCGCGCTCGACGACCGGCTCGCGCCCGGCGACGTCCTGGTGGCCGACGAGATCCGCGGCGGCGGCAAGCCCGTGCCCTGCCCCGGCGCGCGGACGCTGGCCGCCGCCCTCGCCGGCGACGGCCTGCGCGCCCACGTCGGGCCGCTCGTCACCGCGGACCGGATCGTCCGCGAGGGGGAGCGGCGGGTGTGGGGCGCGGACGGCTCCCGCGCGGTCGACATGGAGTCGGCGCACGTCGCCGCCGCGCTCCCCGACGGCGTCCCGGTCGCGGCTCTCCGCGTCGTTGTGGACGGCCCCGGGCACCCGCTGCTGCGTCCCGGCACCGTCACCCGCGGCCTCGCCGCCCGGCGCGTCCTCGCGCGCACCGGCCCCGCGCTGGAACGCTGGGCCGCCGCGCTCGCCTGAGCCGCGCTCGCCTATGCCGCCCGCGGGTCAGGAGTGGCTCATCCCGTGCATCTCGCCGGACAGGATGTGCCCGCCCAGGTCCTTGCGGAGCGACTGCAGGGTGGCGGGCGTGCTCACCGCCACCCAGCGCGTCCCGACCAGGTACGTCCCGCCCCACGGCTTCGCCTCGTTCAGCCACGACGTCATGTCCTGGTCGCTGTCGAAGCTGACCAGCACGTACTGGCCGCGCGAGTTGCGGCAGTTGCCCTGCTGCAGCTGCTGCGCCTTGCGGCGGCCGGCGAGGGTGCAGCCCGTCCGCGCGGCCAGCTCGTCGAGGTTCGCCGGCGCCGCGGCCCGGTCGGCGTCGCCGGACCCGCCGGACTTCCCGGCGGCGCTGCAGCCGGCCGCCAGCGGCAGCGCCAGCACGGCGGCGACCGCCAGCGCCAGGCCGGCGCGGGGAACCCCCGCTGCGCGTCCGAGGTGATGCGTGGAGCCCATGGCCCGTCCTCCCGGGGTGAGATGCGCGGTACGACGGGCGGTACGCGCGCCGGCCCGGAAGGGTTCAGCCGTGGCTCAGGCGGGGGCTCAGCCGGGGCTCAGCCGGGGCTCAGGCGGGGCTCAGGCGGCCAGGCGGGCGCCGGCCGCCGCCCGCACGCCGGGATCCTCCGCGTCGTCGTGGTGCAGCCGCTGCAGCCGGATGCGGGTCTCCTGGGTCAGCGGCGCGAACCGGGCGGCCTCCGTCCGGACGCCCTCCTGGCAGTCCCAGAGGCCCTCGATCGTGTACGCCTCGGCGGTGTGCGGGGCGGTACGGGTCAAAGCGGTCACAATCCGGGGTCTGAGGAAAGCGTAGGGTGATTCGGTCCAAGCGGTCTTCAACAGCGGGACGGCCTCGCCGGCGCGGAGCCTCCCGAGCCCCTCGATCGGGCCCGCGGCGCCCTGCCAGTCCTGCTTCTCCAGCGCCTCCCGCAACTCCTCCATCAGCAGTGGGACGTCCTGCCGGGTGCCGTATCTCGCCAGCATGCTGATCCCCATGAACGCGCACCCGCCGCGTTCCGCGGCCCACGCCCGCGCCCACGGCAGCGCCTCCGGCCCGTACTCCCGCAGCGCCCGGCACACCGCCCCGCCGAACCTGCTCGGCCGCTGCGGCAGCAGCTCCTCCGCCAGGTCCAGCAGCGCCGGCGTCCGCCGCCGCCCCAGCTCGAAGATCGCCGCGATGGCGCCGTCGTCGCGGCGCCGCGCCAGCTCCAGCAACTCCGCGTCGGTCCGCTCCGCCCCGCCCGGCACCGCGCCGACCGGCCGCCGCGGCCGCCCCGCCTCCCGCCGCCGCGCCAGCGCCTCCGCTATCCGCGGCTGCCGCACCGCCCAGCTCTCCAGCACCGGATTAGCACCGCCCGCCACCAGCAACCCAAGGTCACCGTCATCGCACCGCGCGGCCACCAGCTCGTCCAGCCCCTCCGCCAACCGCGGATCGCCCAGCTCCACCAGCTCGTCGAGCGCGTCGAACCAGTGCGCGCCCTCCTCGGCGTACCGGCGCAGCGGCACCGCCGCCTCCCGCCGGCTCAACCGCACCAGATGCCCCAGCACCTCGAGCGCCAGCCGCACCCGCCACTCGTCGCCGTCCGCATGGTCGGACGGGTCCGCGAGATGCTCCGCGACCGGCCACACCGGCAACTCGAGATCCACCATCAACCGGGCGTAGTACAGGCCTCTCGCCTCGCATTGCCGATCCCACCGCGGGTCCCTGCGGATGCAGTCATAGACGTACTCGCCCGCGCCGGGCCTGTCCGCCGCGCGCCGCGCGGCCCTCCCGAGCCCCCGCTGCAGCTGACCCCGCAGCGTGCCCGCCGATTCCAACACGACCTCGTTGCTCACCCCAGCAGAATGCGCACCAGACCAGATAACGGGCAAGTGCTTTAGCTGTGTTTTCCCAGCGGGGGTCACATGTCGCGTTGGGCCATCCAGGAGGCGTGGAGGTCGGCGTAGACGCCGGGCCGGGCGACCAGTTCGGCGTGCGGGCCGCGCTGGACGATGCGGCCCGCGTCGAAGACGATCACCTCGTCGGCGGCCTCGGCGGTGGACAGGCGGTGCGCGATGGAGATCGCGGTGCGGCCGCGGGTCACCCCGTCCAGGGCCCGCTGGATGCGGACCTCCGTGGCCGGGTCGACCGCGGACGTCGCCTCGTCCAGGACGAGCAGGTCCGGGTCGGCGATGTAGGCGCGGGCCAGCGCGACGAGCTGCCGCTCGCCCGCCGACAGGGACTCGCCGCGCTGCCCGACCGGGGTGGCGAGGCCCTGGGGGAGGCCGTCGAGCCAGTCGGCGAGGCCCAGTTCCGTCAGCGCGAGGACGAGGTCCTCGTCGGTGGCGTCCGGGCGGCCGTAGCGGACGTTGTCGGCGAGGGACGCGTCGAACAGGAACCCGTCCTGCGGCACCATGACGATCCGCTCGCGCAGCGAGGAGAACCGAACGCGGTCCAGCGGCACGCCGTCGACGAGGACGCGCCCCGACACCGGGTCCATGAGGCGGGTGAGGAGCTTGGCGAACGTCGTCTTGCCCGACCCGGTCTGCCCGACGATCGCGACGCGGCTGCGCGGCGCGATCGTCGCGTTCACGTCGTGCAGGACGGGCGGGCCGCCCGGGTAGGCGAACCCGACGGACTCGAACCGCACCTCGATCGGGCCGCGCGGCAGGGTCTCGCCGGCGTCGCCGGGGTCGGCGACGTCCGGGACGGTGTCGAGGACGCCGAGGACGCGGCGCCACCCGGCGATCGCGTTCTGCGCGTCGTTGAGGACCTCCGTCGCCGTCTGCATCGGGCTGACGAACAGGGTGACCAAGAACAGGAACGCCACCAGCTCACCGGCCGTGAGGTGGCCGCCGATGCCGAGCAGCGTCCCGACGACGACCACGCCGCCGGTCGCGATGGCCGCGACCAGCTCGCTGACCGGGAACGTCAGCGCGACCATCGCCTGCGCGCGCGTCTGGGTGCTGCGGAACGCGTCGACGGTCTCGTCGACGCGGCGCCCCGTGCGCTCCTCGGAGGCGTGCGCGCGGATGACCGCGGCGCCCACCACCGACTCGCTGACCGCGGCGAGCAGGTCGCCCATGCGCTCGCGGACCTGCATGTACCGGGCGGACACGATCCGCTGGAAGCGGCGCAGCGCGAACGCCAGCGGCAGGAACGCCGCCCACACCAGCAGCGCGAGCTGCCACGAGTAGACGAGCATCAGCACGCTCGCGACGAGCAGCTGCCCGATGGACACGATGAACATCAGCCCGCCGGACTGCATGAAGTTGCTGATCTGGTCGACGTCCGTCGTCACCCGCGACACCAGCGAGCCGCGCCGCTCGCCGCTCTGCGTCAGCATCGACAGGTCGTGGACGTGCCGGAACGCCTTGACGCGCAGTCCCGCGAGCCCGCCCTCGGACGTCTTGTACAGCCGGACGTTCATCGCGTACGCGCACAGCGCCGTCAGCAGCACCGCGACCGCGCACAGCAGCACGGCCGAGCGGATGAAGCCGATGTCGGGGCCGCCGGCGCGGTCCAGGCCCTTGTCCATGGTCTGCTGGACGGCGATCGGCACCACCACCCGGCCCGCTGTGGACAGCAGCGCCAGCACCAGCGTGCCCGCCAGCCCGGCCCGGAACTCGGGGCTGAGCCGCAGGCCGCGCCGCAGGGTGCTGAGGCCGCCCTCGGTGGCCGCCGCCTCGTCGATGACCGTCACGCCAGGGCCTCCTCGCCGCCGTCGAGCGCTTCCTGTTCCGCTTCCGCCCGCTCGTAGGCGTTGACGAGGTTGCGGTACCCCTCGGACGTCTCCAGCAGCTCCGCGTGGGAGCCGCGCCCGGTGACCCGGCCGTGGTCGAGGTACACGACCTCGTCGGCCAGGGCGATCGTGGCCTTGCGGTAGGCGACGACCACGACGGTCGCGCCCCCGCCGTCGTCGTCGCGCAGGGACTGGGCCTCCCGCAGGCTCTGCAGGATCCGCGCCTCGACCTGCGGGTCGACGCTGGACGTCGCGTCGTCCAGGACGAGCAGCCGGGGCCGCCGCACCAGCGCGCGCGCCAGCGCGAGCCGCTGCCGCTGCCCGCCGGACAGCGACGCGCCCCGCTCGCCGACCCTCGTGTCGAGCCCGTCGGCGAGGGCCGCGACGAACCCGTCGGCCTGCGCGAGCCGCAGCGCCTCCCAGACGCGCTCGTCGGGGACGTCCAGGCCGAGCGTCACGTTCCCGCGGACGGTGTCGTCGAACAGGAACGTCTGCTGCGGGACGAGCGCGGCGGTCTCCGCGACGCCGCCCCTGCGGACGTCCCGCAGGTCCACGCCGTCCAGCAGGACGGACCCGTCGGCCGGGTCGACCAGCCGGACCAGGAGCGAGGTGAGCGTGGACTTGCCGGACCCGGTCGGCCCGACCAGGGCGACGGTCCGGCCGGGGGACACGGTGAACGACACGTCGTGCAGGACCTCGCGGTCGCCGTCGGCGCCCTCGTAGGCGAACCGGACGTCGCGGACCTCCAGCGCGGCGGCCTTGTCCTCGCCGAGCGCCGCGTCGCCGAACGGCAGCGACCCCGTCGCGTCGAGGACGCCGCGGACCCGCTCCCAGCCGACGACGCTGCGCGGCACCTCCGCCAGCACCCAGCCGAGCGCGCGGATCGGCCACGACAGCAGCGTGAACAGGTAGGCGACGTGGACCAGGTCGCCGGCCGTCATCGCGCCGGACTCCAGCCGCACCGACCCGATCAGCAGGACGGCGAGCACGCCGAGGTTCGGCAGCGCCTCCAGCACCGGGTCGAACAGCCCGCGGATCCGGCCGACCGCGATGTTGGCGTCGCGCAGCTCGTGCGCCCGCTCCCGGAACCGCTCGGTCTCCGCCTCCTCGCGGCCGAGGGTCTTGACGACGAGGCCGCCCTCGAAGCTCTCGTGCGCGACCTCGCTGACCTCGGCGCGCAGCTGCTGCGCCCGGGTCGCGACCGGCGCGAGCCGGCGCTGGTACACGACGTTGATCAGCGCGATCGCCGGGAAGATCAGGAACCCGACGGCGGCGACCGCGACGTCGGTGACCAGGATCGACACGGCCGCGATCAGCAGCATGAACACCACGCCGACCGCCATCGGCAGCGGCGCGATCGGCGCCCACACCGCCTCGACGTCGGCGTTGGCGTTCGACAGCAGCTGCCCGGTCGGGTGCCGGTGGTGCCAGGCGAGCGGCAGCCGCAGGTACTGCCGGGTCACCGACCGGCGGTAGGCGGCCTGCATCCGGTACTGCATCAGGCCCGCGTAGAAGCGGCGGCCGGCGACGCCGAGCGCCTTCAGCAGCGCGACGCCGATGATCGCCGCCGCGGCGCCGGACAGCGCCCCGGCGGTGGTGCGCCCCTCCCGGAACGCGGGCAGGACGACGGTCTGGGTCGCCCAGCCGAGCACCTGGGCGGTCGCCACGGTCATCGCCGCGTACACCGCGCTGGCGACCACCGAGACGGTGAACACCCGCGGCTCGGCGCGGACGGCGACCCACAGCACCCGCAGTCCCTCGCGCAGGACATGGGGGGACACGCGTCTGGACGCAGGCGGCACGGTTACTCCTCGATCACGGCACGGCGACCCGCGGTGATGCCCCCTGCGTGTGGGGATGTGGGGGTTTCGCGGGCCTGACTAGTCCCTACCATGCCGCCCTGACGCTTATTCCCGACTCGCCCCGGGCGGCCTACGATCATCCAATGAGCACGCCCAGCGCCGTCGAAGGCGAGGACGACCCCGTCCGGCGGGAGCGCGGCCTGCTGGCCGGCGCCCTGGCCGAGGCGGGTCCCGACGCGCCCACCCGCTGCGGCGGATGGGACGCCCGCGACCTGGCCGCGCACCTGGTCGTCCGGGAGGGGCGCCCGGACGCCGCGCCCGGAATACTGCTGTCCCCGCTGGCCTTCTACACCGAGCGCGTCCGGCGCCGCACCGCGCGGGCCGTCCCGTTCGAGCGCCTGGTGGAACGGTTCCGGGAGGGTCCGCCGAAGTTCTCGCCGTACGCGGTTCCGGGCGTGGACAAAATCGCCAACGGTGTCGAGTTCTTTGTTCACCATGAGGACATCCGCCGGGCCGGGCCCGACTGGGAGCCCAGGGACCTGTCCGGTGAACTCGAGGAACTTCTCTGGCGACGGATAAAAATTGCCCGCTTTGTCCTAAGAAAAGTTCACGTCGAGGTAACGCTGGTCCGGCCCGACGGGCGCAGCGCCCGGGTCTCCGGCGGCGGCCGCGCGCGGGGCCGGAGCGGCCCCGGCGGCGGCTCCGGCCCCGTGCGGGTGCACGGGCCCGTCGGGGAGTTGGTCCTGTGGGCGCTCGGCCGTACCGACGTCGCGAAGGTCCGCCTCACGGGGCCCACGGACTCTGTCAAGACCCTGACCGAGACCGGTTGGAGTCTTTAACGGGCAGGTAACGGCAGGGTTCGCCGAGAGGAGAAACGCAGGCCTTCCCGCTCCTGCGTTTTACGCGGAACCGGTGATACGGTGGGGCGGTCGGTTGCAGTCGTGGTTCTCGATCGTTTGTCCAGACGCCCGCGGACTGATGGCAGCGGGCGTTTTGGCTTTTCCGGGACCGTACCGGGGGCGAGAGCGTTCCGCAGCGACCGCGCCGGGCCCGCGAGGTGTGGGCCCGTGTTTTGCCGCAAGGAGAAAGACATGCCCCAGCAGGGCACCGTGAAGTGGTTCAACGCCGAGAAGGGCTTCGGCTTCATCGCCGTGGACGGCGGCGGGCCGGACGTCTTCGTGCACTACTCGGCGATCCAGACCTCCGGGTACCGCACGCTGGACGAGAACCAGCGCGTCCAGTTCGAGGTGACGCAGGGTAACCGGGGTCCGCAGGCCGACCAGGTCGTCCCCCTGTAAGACCCGCAGTCGTACGTCTGGGCCCGGTCTCCCCCCGCCAGGGGAGGCGGGCCCTTTCGTGTCCGGCGCCGCCCCCGCGCGGGGGCCGTCGCGGGTACCGGGCGCCACCCGGCACAATGGACGTCATGTCCGTTCCCTCGTCCAACCTGGACCCCAAGATCGCCGAGCGGCTGAAGCGCGACGCGAACGGCCTGGTGCCCGCGATCGCCCAGCAGTACGACACCGGCGAGGTGCTCATGCTCGGCTGGATGGACGACGAGGCCCTGCACCGCACCCTCACCACCGGCCGCTGCACCTACTGGTCGCGCAGCCGGCGGGAGTACTGGGTGAAGGGCGAGACCTCCGGCCACCAGCAGTGGGTCAAGTCCGTCGCGCTCGACTGCGACGCCGACGCGATCCTGGTCAAGGTCGACCAGGTCGGCGCGGCCTGCCACACCGGCGACCGCACCTGCTGGGACGCCGACGTGCTCGACGCCGTGGTCGGGGAACGCCCTGACGCCCGCTCATGACCCCCGGGCGTGAGCGCGGCCTCACCGCGCTGCTGTGCGCCGCCGGCGCGGGCCTGGCCCTGCTCGCCGGCGGCCGCCCCTGGGCCACCGTCAAGGCCGAGGACGCCATCACCCCGTTCTCCGAGCACCTGACCGGCCACGACCTCGGCGGCACCGCGACCGCGCTCGCCTGGGCCGGGCTCGCCGGCCTCGCCGCCCTGTTCGCCACCCGCGGCCGCGTCCGGTCCGCCGTCGGCGTCCTCATCGCCCTGTTCGGCGCCGGCGTCGTCTACGCCTCCGCCGCCGCCGTCCAGCGCGCCCACGTGCTGTCGGCCGCCGGGGACAAGAGCGCCCTGCTGAAGATCGGCGCGCATCCCTCGCTCGCGGTGAACCTGTGGTGGATGGCGTCGGTGACCGGCGGCGTCCTGCTCGTCGCCGGCGGCCTGATCGCCGCCGTCCGCAGCGGCCGCTGGCCCGGCATGTCCGCCCGCTACGAACGGTCCGGCGCGCCGGCGTCCCGTCCCGCCGCGCGCACGCCCGCCGCCGCCCCCGCGGAGGACCCGTCCGCCCTGTGGAAGTCCCTCGACCGCGGCGAGGACCCGACGGCCCAGGACGCGGCCCAGGAGACTCCCGCCGACGCGGACGGGGAGCCGGACGGCTCGAGGGCCGGTGAGCGCGCCGCGCCCCGGAACGGCCGGCCGTGACCGCCGACGGCCTCGTCCTGGTCGCCGAGCACGATCCCGCCGTCGCCGAACTCCAGCGCCGCTACCTGGCCCGCGAGGGCTACGACGTGCGGATCGAGACCGACCCCGGCCGCGCGCCCGCCGCCGCCGAGCGCGCCCGCCCCGACGTCGTCGTCCTCGACCTGTCCACCAGCGCGCTGCCCGCCGACCTGTACCGCCGCGTCGCCGAGGCGGCCCGACCCGCGCCCGTCGTCGCCGTCACCGGCCCCCTCGACCCGGCACTCGCCCGCCATCTCGGCGAGCACCGCGTGGACCGCCCGTTCGGGCCCCGCGTGCTGGTCGCCGCCGTCGCCGACGCCCTGCGCCGCCGCGGCCCCCTGCCGGTCCCCGGCCCGCTGCGCGCCGGGCCCGTCGCCCTCGACCCGGACCGCCGCACCGCCGCCGTCGGCGAGCACCGCGTCGCGCTCACCGTCACCGAGTTCGACCTCCTTGAGTTCCTCATGGCCAACCCCGGCCGCGTCTTCACCCGCGAGCAGCTCCTCGACGCCGCCTGGGGTCCCGGCGCCGGCGCGGGCAGCCGCACCGTCGACGTCCACGTCGCCCAGCTCCGCGCCAAGCTCGGCCACGACAACCCCATCCGCACCGTCCGCGGCGTCGGATACGTGTTGGATGCATAGCCCTCGGCATCGGGCGCTGGGGCGCCCTGGCTGAGGTTCAAGCTCCTTGGGTGCGCCTAGGGTGGGTGGGATGAGCCGTGCAGCCGTGCCAATGCCTCCGCAGACGACGAGCCGTGCGGTGCGGAAGGGGCCGCTGCGGGCGCTGATGCCGCACGGGATCGTCCTGGGCGGTGCCGCGGCGGCGACGGTGCTGGTCGCGGTCGTCGACCCGAACCAGCCCGGCCACTACCCGACCTGCCCCTTCCTCGCCATGACCGGCTACTACTGCCCCGGCTGCGGCGCGATGCGGCTGGTCAACGCCCTCGCGCACGGGCACGTGGGCACCGCGTTCGGGTTCAACCCGCTGCTGTTCCTGCTGCTGCCCGTCTTCGGCTACCTGTACGTCCGCTGGACGGTGCTGAGCCTCAAGGGGCGGCCGATGTGGTCGGCGCTGTTCCGGCCGGTCGCGGTGTACGGCTTCGTCGGGGTCGTGGCCGTGTACTGGGTCGTGCGGAACCTGCCGTTCGCGCACGCCCTGGCGCCCTGACCCGCGGACGGCCCCGCCGGCCGCCCGGACCGCCGCGCCCCGCGGACGTCCCGGACCCCTCCCGGGTGCGAGGACCGTCGGCGGGGGCGGCTACGATCGGTGCACGGATCGACCTGAAATAGGGGGCCTACCACTTGAGCGTCTTGGACGAGATCATCGACGGCGTCCGGGCCGATCTCGCCGAACGGCAGCGGGAGGTGCCGCTCGGCGCGCTGAAGGAGAAGGCCGCCGCCGCCCCGGCCCCCCGCGACGCGCTCGCCGCGCTGCGCGGGCCCGGCGTCTCGGTCATCGCCGAGGTCAAGCGCAGCAGCCCGTCCAAGGGCGCGCTCGCCGCGATCGCCGACCCCGCCGCCCTCGCCCGCGACTACGAGGCCGGCGGCGCCAAGGTGATCAGCGTGCTGACCGAGCGGCGCCGCTTCGGCGGCAGCCTGCAGGACCTCGCGGACGTCCGCGCCAACGTCGACGTCTCCGTCCTGCGCAAGGACTTCATCGTCACCTCCTACCAGCTGTGGGAGGCGCGCGCGTACGGCGCCGACATGGCGCTGCTGATCGTCGCCGCGCTGGAGCAGGACGCGCTGGTCTCGCTGGTCGAGCGGGCCGAGTCGATCGGGCTGCTCCCGCTCGTCGAGGTGCACACCGAGGAGGAGGCCGCCCGCGCGGTGGACGCGGGCGCCAAGGTCATCGGCGTGAACGCGCGCGACCTGCGCACCCTGAAGGTCGACCGGGGCGTGTTCGCCCGGGTCGCGCCCGCGATCCCCAAGCCCGTCGTGAAGATCGCCGAGTCCGGCGTGCGCGGCCCGCACGACCTGCTCGCCTACGCCTCCAGCGGCGCCGACGCCGTGCTGGTGGGGGAGAGCCTGGTGATCGGCCGCGACCCGCGGACCGCGGTCGCCGACCTGGTCGCCGCCGGAGCGCACCCGGCGCTGCGGCAGAGCGGCTGACCGGCGCCGGCGGGGACTCGGTAGGCTACGGTCATGCCCGCAGAGCCGCTCCACGAGCGATGGCGGGGCCTCAGCGCATCCCTCTGATGACCGACAGGCCCCTTACGCATTGACAGGACGCGTTTTCCCATGACCATCGACAGTGCGGCGCGCGCTGCCGCCGTCCCCGACGCCACCGGCCACTTCGGCCGCTTCGGCGGCCGGTTCGCCCCCGAGGCGCTGATGGCGGCCCTGGACGAGCTCACCCGCGAGTTCGAGACCGCCAAGAAGGACCCGGCCTTCACCGCCGAGCTCGACGACCTGCTCGCGAACTACGCGGGCCGGCCGAGCCTGCTGACCGAGGCGAAGCGGTTCGGCGAGCACGCGGGCGGCGCCCGGGTGCTGCTGAAGCGCGAGGACCTCAACCACACCGGCTCCCACAAGATCAACAATGTGCTCGGGCAGGCGCTGCTCACCAAGCGGATGGGCAAGACCCGGGTGATCGCCGAGACCGGCGCCGGCCAGCACGGCGTCGCCACGGCCACCGCCGCGGCGCTGCTCGGCCTCGACTGCACCGTCTACATGGGCGAGGTCGACACCGAGCGGCAGGCCCTCAACGTCGCCCGGATGCGGATGCTCGGCGCCGAGGTCGTCCCCGTGCGGACCGGCAGCCGCACCCTCAAGGACGCCTGCAACGAGGCGTTCCGCGACTGGGTCGCCAGCGTCGGGAACACCCACTACTGCATCGGCTCGGTGATGGGCCCGCACCCGTTCCCGATGATGGTCCGCGACTTCCAGCGGATCATCGGCGTGGAGGCGCGGCGGCAGTGCCTCGAGCTGACCGGCGCCCTGCCGGACGCCGTCGTCGCCTGCGTCGGCGGCGGCTCCAACGCCATCGGCATGTTCCACGCCTTCGTGCCGGACGAGTCCGTCCGGCTGTACGGGTTCGAGGCGGGCGGCGACGGCGTCGCGTCCGGCAAGCACGCCGCGACCCTCGTCGGCGGCTCGCTCGGCGTCATCCACGGCATGCGCACCTACCTGCTGCAGGACGACGACGGCCAGACCATGGAGACCCACTCGATCTCCGCGGGCCTCGACTACCCCGGAGTCGGCCCCGAGCACTCCTGGCTGCACGACTCCGGCCGCGCCGAGTACCGCGAGATCACCGATGCCGAGGCGATGGAGGCGTTCTCGCTGCTGTGCCGCACCGAGGGCATCATCCCGGCGATCGAGTCCGCGCACGCCCTCGCCGGCGCGCTCAAGGTCGGCAAGGAACTGGGCCCGGACGCCACGATCGCGGTGTGCCTGTCCGGCCGCGGCGACAAGGACATGCACACGGCCGCGTCCTTCTTCGGCCTGATGCCCGAAGGAGACCCGCAGTGACCGCCAAGGACGCCTACGACAAGGCCAAGGCCGAGAACCGCGCCGCGCTCGTCGGCTACCTGCCGGCCGGGTTCCCGACCGTCGACGGCGCGATCGAGGCCGCCAAGACCATGGTCGACGCCGGCTGCGACGTCATCGAGATCGGGCTGCCCTACACCGACCCGATGATGGACGGCCCCGTCATCCAGGACGCCGTGCACCGGGCCCTCGTCGGGGGCGTCCGCGTCGCCGACGTGTTCCGCACCGTCGAGGCGATCGCCGCCACCGGAGCCCCGACGCTGGTGATGACGTACTGGAACCCCGTCGACCGGCACGGCGTCGGCGCGTTCGCGCGCGACCTCGCCAACGCCGGCGGCGCCGGGCTGATCACCCCCGACCTCACGCCCGAGGAGGGCGGCGCGTGGATCGAGGCGGCCGACGAGCACGGTCTCGACCGGGTGTTCCTCGTCGCGCTCAGCTCCACCGACGAGCGCATCGAGACGATCACCCGCGCGTCCCGCGGGTTCGTCTACGCCGCGTCGCTGATGGGCGTCACCGGCGCCCGCAACGCCGTCGACACCGGCGCGCCGCGGCTCGTCGAGCGCACCCGGGAGACCATCGGGCGGTCCGGCCGGGACCTGCCGATCGGGCTCGGGCTCGGGGTGGGCAACGGCGCCCAGGCCGCCGAGGTCGCCGGCTTCGCCGACGGCGTGATCGTCGGCTCGGCGTTCGTCCGGCGGCTGCTGGACGCCCCGGACCTCGCCGCCGGCCTCGCCGGCGTCCGCGCCCTCACCGGGGAACTGGCCGAGGGCGTCCGCAAGGGCCGCTGACCCCGCCCCCCGCACGGCCGGCGCCGCCCGCGCCGGCCGGGCCGGAAAGCGATCACCGAACGTCCGCGGAAACGGGCCCGTCCCGTGTCCGCGGCCGGGATTACGCGATCCGGGGACGCGCCCGCGCCCCCCGCCGGGGCAAG